>JBEIMO010000053.1:0-10733 GCA_040378625.1 Verrucomicrobiia bacterium
ATTTCGGAGAACTTTTACTTTCAAAAAACAAAGCCTATGTCGGCGAGGTAATCCCTGCGGAACTGCGCTATTATTTCAATAGCCGTATCAGTGGCGAAGTGGGGGATCGTCCGAATTTCGGAGGCGAGGGGTTCACTGTTCAAAAGTTTGCAAATGTCCCCAAGCGGGAGCAAATCGTGAATAGCGAAAATTACATCGTTTTTGGATTCCAGACGGCCCTCGCGCCAGCAAAGACCGGCACTTTGGATGTTCCTGCATCAACTCTCGGTGCCCGTCTGCAGATTCCCGGAAGTGCGCCGGCTGGCTTTGCGGATCTGTTCCGTCAGTTTGGAGGAACGATCCCTCAGGGCATGTTTACTGAGTCTCGCGAGGTTTCGATTGAAACAAAACCTACTCGCCTTGAGGTTTTGCCGTTGCCTAAGGAGGGCAAGCCTGTGGAGTTTTCGGGAGCCATTGGAAAATTCAAAATGGAAGCCTCAGTGAGTCCCAAGAAAGCGGCTCCGGGTGATCCCGTGACGTTGAAAGTGCTTATCTCCGGTCAGGGAAATTTTGATGCCATGGGTGCCCCTGTATTGGTCGATGATGAGGGATGGCGGTCCTATCCTCCGGTGGACAAATTTCAGTCAGCAGATGCGATACATTATACGGGCGAGAAGGCCTTCGATTTTGTGCTCGTAGCAAGACAGGATCAGACTCAAACGCCTGCTGTGCGATTCTCGTTTTTTGATCCAGCTACCGGAAAATACGAAACGCTCACACAAACTCCGTTGCCAGTTGATGCCAAGGCGGGAGGTTCTACGGTGGTTGCTGCGCCTCAAAGCAAGATGACTTCGCCAACGCCTGCTGTAGCCACGCCGACACCAGTCTCAATGGCTTCATCTCGATCCTCTGGAGGCGCTACGAGCTGGGGGGCGCTTTTGCTGAGACCAGATTTCCTGATGTGCAATGCGGCGCTCGCAGGAATTTGGGTTCTGGGATTGCTCTGGATGTTGATCCGTAAACTTAAGGGATCCTCACTCGGTGCCCGTTTTTACCGTCAGCGTGGTATTCAGGAAAAACTGACAAGCCTGAAAGCCTGCGATGCCGCTTCGTTTGATAGCCTTGCTACAGAGTGTATGTTGCAAGTCTTGGAATGTCCTAATGACCTAGCCAAAGCCTCTCACAAACTCCAATCCACTTCCTCCGGCGAGGTTCTTCAGCAAATGCTCGATCGTCTGAGCGAGTCCAAATATTCCGCTTACGGCTCTCGTGTGCCTTCCGTAGAGGAACGTCAGCGCATCATAGACGCGCTTGCCGAGCTCATTTCCCTGTATGCGAAATAAAATTCTCCTTCTATTGGCCGCCTGCTTGTTCGGGCATGCCGCTTTTGCAGGACTTCTGGAGGATGCGCGAGCAATTCAGGGCGATCCTGTAGCGGCGGCGGATCTTTATCAAAAGTATCTTCAAACCGCGCAGCCCACTGCGGCTGTTTATTTCGAATTAGGGCAGTTGCAGGTGAAATCAGGAGAAACCTCACTAGCCGCTTTAAGTTTTCGTCGATCTTTGATTCTCGATCCCCGCTTCGTTGAAGCCCGCGCAGCCTTGCGCGAGGCTAATGGTCATCTTGGTATCGGAGTGGAACCTGCCTCTTGGCGGGCTTCATTTTTAGAGAAGATGCCTATGGATCCACTGCTGATTTTTGGCGTCCTGTTTTTTTGGTTTGGCGCTTTTCTCATCCTCAATCCTTCTTCGAAATGGCGCACCTTTTTGGCGATCAGTTTCCTTTTTATTGGGATATCTGCCTGCGTCGCCGTGGTGTTGTGCGATCCGCGTCTTTCCCTCAAAAACCAAGTGTTTATCGAATCCCAATCCGGGCGCGTTGTTTTTCAATCCCCTGTGGAAAGCTCGGAAAAAATTACGAACCTCCCGAGCGGTAGCGTTGCCAACGTTCTTTCCGAACGTGGACGTTGGTTCTTTATCGAACTTCCCTCCGGTGCAAAAGGGTGGATCCTGAATGATGGTGTCGAATCTGTCATTCCACGCACATTTTAAATTCTGACATGTCTGAAGTATCATCTGCACAAGTGCCCTCCGAATGGCTTTCTCCAAGCGCGCCGCCTTTGGAAGTGGATTTTGGCTGCCATCGCGGAGCGTTCTTTATCGGGATGGCGGCGCTGCATCCGGGGAGCAACTTTTTGGGTATCGAAAAGCAAGCCGACCGCGTCATGAAATGCTCGGCGCGGATTCAGCGTCTGGGATTAAATAATGCCTGTGCGCTTCAGGGGATCGGGGCTGATTCCTTGGAGAAGCTTTTGCCCGAGGCATCGGTTTCTGTTTTTCACGTCTACTTTCCAGATCCCTGGCCGAAACGTCGTCACGCCTCGCGCCGCGTGTTTCAGAGTGATTTTCTTGCGCAAATCCGCCGCGTGCTTCGACCTGATGGCGTGCTGCGTTTGATGACCGATGATGAGCCTTATTTCATCGATATGCGCGAACTCTCGCAGCAGGGCTGGGCAGAGATGCCTTGGGATGATGGACGTGAGACGGTGCTGACGGCATTTGAAAAAACATTTCTGAGCCTCGGTCAGCAACCCTTCCGCGCGGCTCTGCGTATTGTCTGAAAAGCATCTCAACCCCTTGTTGTGTTTTGTAGAGAAAACAGCGACGCTCCTTCAGCCTTTGATGGCTTCCTGAATTTTACACATCCCATGGATCAAAAACTTAAACTCATTCTCAAAAAGGAAAATCTCGAGCATTTGCTTCCTCTGTTTATCGACCAAGGCGTGACAGATTCGATTTTAGCGGACCTTTCAGAAAATGATCTGAAAGACTTGGGCATCCACAAACTGGGTGAACGGAAGCGTCTGCTCTCTGCGATCAATGGCGAGTCTCATGCCGAATCCGCTCCATCCGTCTTGATTCCAGTGGAAGGGGGCACATTGCCTGAAAAATCTGCTCTCGCTGGCACAAAGGTTGAAAGTTTTCGAATCAGCAATTTTACCGTCACTTATCAGGAATGGTTGGTGGTCCGCACTTGGGCGGTGGCTAATGGATTTGGCATTGAAGCCGGAATTGCCGGAGGAACAAGACACCCCGTTACGGATATCAGTTGGTTTGATGCCGTAAAATGGTGCAACGCCAAGAGCGTCATGGAGGGATTGAAGCCGGTCTATGGAGTCAAAGGCCAAGAGGGCTACTATGCTCAGAAAGAATTTTTAAACGACGGGTCGCATAGTGTTACCCGTTTGCCTGACACAAATGGCTACCGCCTTCCAACCGAGTCGGAATGGGAATGGGCAGCAAGAGGCGGTAAAAACAGTCAGGGCTTCTTGTATGCCGGAAGCAATAATCTCAAAGCGGTAGGCTGGTATTTTGACAATTCCGGGGGAGGTTCCCATCCCGTCGGCGAGAAGGCCGCGAACGAACTCGGATTGTATGATATGAGCGGCAATGTGGGGGAGTGGTGCTGGGATGTGAAACAGAACAGCTCGGTCCTCATGGTCCGCGGCGGCGGATGGATCAACAACGCCGAATTCTGCACCGTCGCGCTGCGCTATTATTATCCAGGAACTCGGAGCCGTCACATCGGATTTCGATTGGTTCGTGATACAGTGAATTAGTCAGGCATAGTATGAAGGATACTAAATCCAGTTTATCGGTTGCAGTCATCGGAGCTGGAATGGCAGGAATCGGCGCCGCTCGCGTCTTGGTTGATGCCGGATGCCGAGTTGTTGTTTTTGAAAAATCCCGTGGCCTCGGCGGTCGTTGCGCGACCAAACGCTGGGAGGGCCAAACCATGGATCACGGAGCGCAGTATTTCACCATGCGCGACGTCGCTTTTCGTCAAGCCGTGGAATCCGCTTGTGGAGAGGATTTGCGCCAAATCGAAGCGCCGATTGTTGCCCAAAACGGCCAAGAGATTTCTCTGGAAGAACGTTTTTTTCATGCTCAAGGGAACAGTCGACTCGCTCGCGCCTTGGCGGGCGATCTCGACATTCGATCAGGCATCGAACTCGCTCTAATCGTGGATCGCCGCATCGGAGAGGACGTTTTTGATGTCATCATTTCGACCGCGCCGCTCCCTCAGACAGCACGCTTGGCAGTATTGGAAAAAATTGAGAATCCCTACGCGCCCTGTTTGACGCTTCTTCTTTTGTATGAGGCTGCCTGGCCGGGTCTAACTCGAACTCGATATGCTCTCAGCGATCATTCGGGGCATCCGCTCGCTTGGTCCGCCTGCGAAAATCACAAGACCGGTCGTATCTCCAAGGAATTCACGGCAATGGTTGTGCAAACCTCTTTGGAGTTTAGTCGAGCTCGTCTGGAAGAGGATACAGCGATCTGGTCGCAGGAAGTTCGGGCTCTTACTGAAGAACGTTGGGAATTGCCTGCTTCGTCATTTCGCGCGATGCATCCGCACCGCTGGCGCTACGCCCGAGTGGGTGAGTCGATGCTTGTGCCTGAGCTTCCCGAGGGTTGGCACTTCGCTGGTGACTTGATAACAGAATCACGCGTCGAGTCAGCTTGGTTGGCCGGTCGACGCGTGGCGGAGAAAGTTATTTCCTAACCTCCGGCGATAGCTGGAACGATGCTGATTTCGTCACCGTCTTTAACTGGTGTCGCTTTTTCTTGTTGAAAGCGGATGTCTTCATCATTGACGAAGATGTTTACAAAACGGCGCACATTGCCTTGATCGTCGCAGATGCGTTCGATGAGGCCAGGGTGGGCAGAGTTGAGTGCAGTGAGGATGTCGCCAATGTTGGAACCGTCCACGGAGACGATTTCTTGTTCATTGGTGAGCTTGCGCAATGGCGCTGGGATTCGGACTTGTGCTGGCATGTTTGAGAAGTTTTAAGGTTTAAGAATTAAGTTTTAAGTGGAGTGATTGTGGAGTTTGTTGGTCGGTATGGGCGAGTCTTAAAACTTATAATCTTAGGACTTAAAACTTGCTTCCGTCACCGCAGCATCATTGGCAATAAGGGCCTCAAATTCACGCAGGCTCGGATTGATGACTCGAGGTTCTCCGCAATGCTCATGAATGGCTTCCTGAGTTTTGAGGCCGTGACCAGTGATGCAAAGCACGATGCTTTCGTTGCGCGGAATTTTTCCAGATTCAATCAACTTGCGCGCGCAGGCCACAGTAACGCCGCCGGCTGTTTCGGCAAAAATGCCTGCATGCTCGGCGAGATCGCGAATGCCGCGAATCACTTCCTCATCGGAGCAATCTTCGGCTGAGCCGCCTGTTTCAGACATGCTGCGGAGCGCGTAGTAGCCGTCCGCCGGAGTTCCAATCGCGAGGGATTTTACGATGGTCTGTGGATTCGGAACCGGTTTGACAATGTCCGTGTGTTTTTTCTGCGCTTCGGAGATCGGCGAACATCCGGTGGCTTGGGCGCCATGAACGGAAAATTTTTGCTCATCCAAAATACCGACCTTGATGAATTCCTTGTAGGCCTTGTGAATTTTCGTGAGCAACGAACCGCTGGCCATTGGAATGACGGTGTGTCGTGGTAGTTTCCAGCCGAGTTGTTCGGCAATTTCAAACCCCATGCTCTTCGATCCTTCCGCATAGTAAGGGCGAAGGTTCACGTTTACGAAGCCCCAGCCGTATTTTCCGGCGATCTCGGAACAAAGACGGTTGACTTGATCGTATGCACCTTGGATGCCGATGACTTGGGTTCCATAAACCAACGAACCCACGATTTTGCTGCGCTCAAGGTTTGCGGGAATGAGAACATAGCTGGTAAGACCTGCCGCTGCTGCATTGGCCGCCACCGAGTTTGCCAAATTGCCCGTTGAGGCGCAGGCGACGATTTTAAAACCGAGTTCGCATGCCCGGCTCAACGCCACGGAGACAACGCGGTCTTTAAACGACAGGGTGGGGTAGTTGACGGTATCGTTTTTAATGTAGAGCTCTTCAACGCCCAGATGCTTGGCCAACCGGTCTGCACGCACCAGAGGAGTGAAGCCGACTTGGGCCCCCACTGTGGGATCGCCATCAATCGGCAGCAACTCGCGGTAACGCCACATTGTTTGTGGACGGGATTCAATGACCTTGCGGTTGATGTGGCGGGCGATCAGATCGTAGTCGTAGGCAGCCTCCAGCGGGCCGAAATCAAATTCGCAAATGTGAATCGCTTCCTTGGGATAAAGCTGTCCGCATTCGCGGCACTTCAGATTGGAAAAAAATGTTTTTTGTTCGCTCATGGAATGTCTTTCTCAACGAGAGCGGACGAGTGACAGAACACCGCAACCGGGCGGAGTCCCCTCTCATCTTTCCCCGGCTAGCGCTTGCGCGTTTGCCTGAGCTGGATTTGGCACCTGGTCCTGGAAACGTGCTGCTCGGATTTCTCCGTTGCAAACTCGCTTCAGCGGTTGCCGTGGCTTCATCGGGCCAGTCCCTCTGCCACTCTCGATAAGATATCACTTCTTTTCGTTGGAGGCTGTCTTTTCGTCAAGCGAAAAATTATTAGGCTGTTGGGGAGGGGATGGTGCGCGATACAGGGTTCGAACCTGTGACCCCTACCGTGTCAAGGTAGTGCTCTACCGCTGAGCTAACCGCGCGTTCTGTCAGTTGGACACGCTGTCCAGCGACGAGCAGAAAACCCTATGAGGAGGGCTGCTGGGATGCAATATTTTTCTGCAGTTTTTTCCGCGCGCCCGGTTGCTTAACTGATCAACAGTAAGCGCGGCGTTTGGCCGGGCAGGGTCTCGGGAGCCCGATGAATGCAGGGCGGCACGGGGCAGTCGGGGTATTGAATGGCGATGCGCCAGAGATTTCCGATACCAAAGGAATAGGGGAGGGCATTGGCTTTGGGCGCGTAATGGAGATCGTAGCAGGATTCTTTTAAAAATTCCTCGAAGGCTTCGTTGTCCGAGCCTCCAAACATTTCAAGCAACGCGGCGCGGGTTTGGGGAATGTCCACTCGACGTTGAGCGTCTTCATTGCGCAATCCCTCGCTGGATGCGCCATGGTAGGTGCAAAGATAAGTATCCGCTTCGACCGGGGCGCTGTCTGCATGGTAGGAAAAAACATGCGTGGGCACCAACTCGGTGTCTTCATCGCGAGGGTAACCGTGAATGCAATCAAGAACCGGCGATAGTCCATGCGCTTCGAGAAGTCGGAAGTCTTGAAGCATTCGATCTATTGCCTGTTTGCCCGCTGCGCTGAGGGGAAGGCCTTCCAAATCGGATTCCTCGAGCGAGGTGATGCCTTCGCCTGCGCCAAGTTTCTCAACAACTTCGCTGAAATTACCGGTCAGGGCGCGCGGCCAACAGAGGGCATTGATTCCGTTACCAAATGGTGTGTTGATGAGTTCGTCAAAACTCTCCACCTGTTTAATGCGGAAATAGTCAGGCAGCGGATGGATCATGGTGCGGATATGTGGATAAAATGAAGCCACGGCGATCTCTCGCCGTGGCTGTCCATTTGATTCTGTCTGTTTGGGTGTGCCTCAGTATTACTCTTCGCTGGATTTACCAAGACGCGTAAGGACGCTGAGATCTTCCAGAGTCGTTGTGTCGCCAGTGATGTCTCCTCCAGCAGCGATTTGTTTGAGGAGCCGGCGCATGATTTTTCCGCTGCGGGTTTTTGGCAGAGCCTCGGCGAACCGTATTTCATCCGGCTTCGCGATCGGGCCAATGACATTTCCGACATGCCGGCGGAGTTTCTCGGCGAGATCCTTGCTGGACGAGTGTCCTTCGCGGAGAACCACAAAGGCGACAACGCCCTGACCTTTGATTTCATCAGGGCGGCCCACAACAGCGGCCTCGGCGACGGACTCGTGACCAACGAGTGCGCTTTCCACTTCGGCGGTTCCCAAGCGGTGACCGGCGACGTTCAGAACGTCATCGATGCGGCCCACGATCCAGAAATATCCATCCTTGTCGCGGCGGGCGCCATCACCTGTGAAGTAACAGCCTTTGACCTCGCTCCAATATTGTTTTTTATAGCGCGGCTTGTCGCCGTAGATTGAGCGAAGCATGGCCGGCCATGGCTTGCGGACGACCAGTTTTCCTCCTTCGTTCGGACCGACTTCCTTGCCTTTGTCGTCCACGATGGCTGCATCGACGCCGAAGAATGGCAGAGTTGCTGTTCCGGGTTTGAGAGGTGTTGCGCCGGGGAGCGGCGAAATAAGAATCATGCCAGTCTCCGTCTGCCACCAAGTATCCACAATCGGGCAGCGTTCCGCGCCGATGTTTTTGTGATACCACATCCAGGCTTCGGGATTGATCGGTTCTCCCACGCTTCCCAAGAGGCGTAGGGAGGAAAGGTCGTGTTTTTTAGGCCATTCATCGCCCCACTTCATGAAGGCGCGGATGGCGGTTGGTGCGGTGTAGAGGATCGTTACGCCAAGTTCCTCGATGATTTTCCAAAAACGGTCGGGTTCCGGCCAGTTCGGGGCACCTTCGTAAAGCACGCATGTGGCTCCGTTGGCGAGGGGACCGTAAACGAGGTAGCTGTGACCAGTGATCCAGCCGACATCTGCCGTGCACCAGTAAATATCTTCTTCTTTAAGATCAAAGATGTATTTGCTCGTGGCGGCAGTGCCTGTCATGTAGCCACCAGTGGTGTGTAGGATGCCTTTGGGTTTTCCGGTTGATCCGCTTGTATAAAGAATGAAGAGCGGGTGCTCGCTATCGAGAGGAACCGCTGGACACTTGGCATCCACATACTCGGCTTCACGATGCCACCAGACATCGCGGCCTTCTTTGATGTGAACTTCCATGTTTGCGCGCTTGGCAACAATGACGCGGCGAACATGCGTATCGTCTTTAAGGGCGTGATCGACATTTTGTTTGAGTGTCACCAGTTGACCTCGGCGATAACCACCATCAGCGGTTACAACGACCTTGGCTCCACTGTCAGCGAGACGGTCTTTGATGCTGTCGCTGCTGAAACCGCCGAATACAACCGTGTGAACAGCGCCAATGCGCGCGCAGGCCAGCATTGCGATGACCGCTTCCGCGATGAGCGGCATGTAAATCAGAACGCGGTCGCCTTTTTTGACCTCATTGCGTTTGAGGATATTTGCAAAAACACAAACTTCGCGGTGAAGTTGTTGGTAGGTCAGCGTGCGACGTTCACCGGGTTCGCCTTCCCAAATGATGGCGGCCTTGTTGCGGCGCGGGCCATTCAAGTGGCGGTCGAGGCAATTCTCACTGGCATTGAGTTGTCCTCCGATGAACCACTGGGCGAATGGTGGTTTCCAATCGAGAACCTTCGTCCATTTCTTTTGCCAGACGAGTTCCGCGGCCTCTTTGGCCCAGAATTTTTCTGGGTTCTTAAGGGAATCAGCGTGGAGCTTTTTGTAATCAGCTAGGCTTTTTACATTGGCCTGTTTGGAAAAGTCTTTTGAGGGTTTAAAGATGCGTTTTTCGTCTAGGTGAGATTCGATGTTTTGACTCATAGGGAAGAGGTCGAGATTAAATGCATGATTTTGCGTAAATGGCAATATGTCTGATTTGTAATAAATCCACCCTTGACCTAATGTTCGAGGAGAGGACGATTGGCCGCATGGATTTTTCGAAAAAGGAGTATTTCATCAATCGTGAGACCAGTTGGCTGGAATTCAATCAGCGTGTGCTGGATCAAGCTTTTGATGAATCCAACCCCATTTTGGAGCGATTGAAGTTTCTCTGCATCGTGAGTTCGAACCTAGATGAATTTTTTGAGGTTCGAGTGGCGGGGTTGAAACAACAGAAGCAGAACGGGTCTTCAGAAACCGGACCGGATGGACTTTCTCCCGCTGAATCACTTTCTCGAATTAGTGCCCGCACGCATCGCATGGTGGAGGATCAATACCGTTGCTGGAGGGAACACATCGCGCCGGCTCTCGAGCAGGAGAGGATTCGTTTTCACAACTACCCAAATGTGCCGCCTGAAGAGCAGGCGCACTTTGAGAAATTTTTTAAAGAGACGGTTTATCCGGTTCTGACGCCTCTCGCGGTTGATCCTGCGCATCCATTTCCTCAGCTATTGAACAAGAGCTTGAACGTCATTGTTGAGCTGGAAGGCGAGGGGTTGAGCACCGATATCGCGGTGGTGCAGGCTCCCCGGATTTTGCCGCGAGTGGTGCCATTTTCGAAACGCACGGATGGTGATGACTACGTTTTTCTCGGAAATATTATCCAAGAGCACGTGCAGTCACTTTTTCATGGGGTCAAGGTCAAGGGCGCTCATCTTTTTCGGGTGACACGCAACAGCAACCTCTACGTGGATGAGGAAGAAGCGAGTAATCTGCTTCATGCCATCGAGGAAGAGCTTCGCAAGGTCAAACGTGGTGCAGCCGTGAGGCTGGAAGTGAAACAGGATTGTCCCGAACATGTGCTCAAGCGGCTTCTCGATATTTTCAATCTTGAGGAGGACGATATTTCCAAGATCGATGGTCCGTTGAATTTCTCGCGCCTGATGCCCTTGGCGATGCAACTGGATCGCCCGGATTTGCGTTTCAAGAGATTCACGCCAAACTTGGTTGTCTCGCTCGATACGGAATCGGATCTTTTTTATCATATTCGGAAAGGCGATATCCTACTGCACCATCCCTACGACAGCTTCCAAACAGTCGTGGATTTTCTGGCGCAGGCTTCCGAGGACCCGCATGTGCTAGCGATCAAACAGACACTCTACCGCACGAGTTCGGATTCACCAATTGTGCAGGCCCTCATCACCGCCGCGCGCAATGGCAAACAGGTGACCGCCGTCATTGAGTTGAAAGCACGATTTGATGAAGCCGCCAACATTCAATGGGCCC
>JBEIMO010000054.1:0-10728 GCA_040378625.1 Verrucomicrobiia bacterium
CGACGACGCCGAAGAAATTTTTGAAAAAGCAAGCGATGCGGTTCACAACTGGCCGAGCTTCGCCAAACAAGCCGAACTGCGCGACGCCAAGATCAAAATCATTTCAAAATCCCATAGATGCTTGTGAGGCGCAGCAACCCGACTGTTGCCGGACTTTACGGGACTGTGATCTCCACCGGAACGCTTTTGTTGCCACTGATGAAATATCTCGCGCCCCTGAGAGATCTAAATACGAAAATCCCACAGATTCTCTACTATAAAGCTTCTGAGTCTTTTCTACAGAGAAGAATCTACCGGCGGTCGGGATCGAACCGACACTCCTTGCGGAACGCGATTTTGAGTCGCGCGCGTCTGCCAATTCCGCCACGCCGGCATCAAGAACAACAATTAAACAAGAAATCCGACTTGGCGGCAATGAGGAAAAACTCGTTGAAGGATTTTTACGCTTCAAAGCGATCCACTACATCCGAGTAAATGGCAAACTGACGCGCAAACACGGTTTGCCAGGAATAACGCTGCCGGGCCTCTTCGCTGGCGCAGATCCCTACGGCGCGAAGATCGCGAGTAAATTTTCCCACAATCGCAGCGGCCAGTGCTTCGGGTGAATTTTCCAGTGCCCATTGGACTTGATCGGTGAAAATAATTCGATCCATGTAGCTACCTTTGATTCCAACCACAGGCGTTCCGCTGGCCTGACTTTCCAAAGCAACGAGCCCGAATGTTTCCTGCACACCCGGATGCACAAAAAGATCTGCCGAGCGATAGATGGATGCGAGTTCCTGCGGATCGGAGCAATAAGGCAACCAGTGGACGGCAGCGGTTGCTTTTTGAAGGTCGATCAGTGAGGAACGCTGGGTGCCATCCCCCACACAGAGCAAATGGTAGAGACCGGGTTCCTTGCGATGAAGAATTGTGTAAGCCTCAAAGAGCGTGCGGACATTTTTTTCAGAGGCAAGACGGCCTACATACAGCAGCAGGCGGACATTCTGATCAATACCTAGCCTGTCTCTGGTGGCTTCTCGATCGCTGACTTGCGGAGAAAAAACATCAACGTCCACACCGAGGTCCACGGTATGAATCCGCTCAACGCCCCAAGTGCCCAGGAGCTTTGCTAAAACGGGACTGGGGACAAATGTTTGCTGAAATCGGTTGTAAAGCGTGACCACATATTTGCGACAGATTTCATCAGTGATCGAAACAGCCAGCGGACCAAAAAATTTGCTAATCGTTCGAAAATAGGCTTCCGGAAAATGGGAGTGGTAGAATCCCACGACGGGAATATCAAGCCCCCGACCGGATGCCACGGCCTTCCAGGCGACTTGATACGGATCGCCGGACTCGATGATGTCTGGCCGTTCTTTTTCCAATACCTCTTCGATGAGATGAAGCTTGGTGAGCGCACGGTAGCGTGACGTTTTCGAGAGAAGCGGCGATGCGATCGTGTAAGTCCGCGAGCAATCATCACCGCTGGATCCAGTCGTTTCTCCGGGCACAATGACCACATGACGGCAATCGGGCCGATGCTTCCGAATGAATGCCGATTTTTGCTCAATGTAACGACGCACGCCGCCACTCACCGGCGAGTAGAACTGCGTGAGATCGCAGATTTTCAGCGACCGCTTCAACCCGATGTCCGCAGAATTAGCCACAGCGGTCACAGGAGATGGAATGGTTTACAACAAAAAGACCGGTCTCCGTTTTGTGAAGCATCCGACGGAGCCAAGCCATTTCTGTAAATCATGATAATCTTGTCCTATTCGGTATCAGCAAGCCAACGCTCCGCATCAATTGCGGCAGCGCAACCCTGACCGGCAGCCGTGATGGCCTGACGATAAACGTGGTCCGCCACATCGCCTGCGGCAAAAACACCTGGGATGTTCGTGTGTGTGCCGGTCTTTTGAACAAGATATCCGTTTTCATCGGTCTCAAGGCTCTTACGAAATGCTGCGGTATTTGGCTCGTGGCCGATCGCAACAAAAACGCATTTGAGCGCGAGTTCGCTTTCGGTGCCGTTTTGGAGATTTTTTAATTTCACCCCACTGACCTCACCCGAGTCGTCCGTGATGTAGGACGTGATGAGCGAATTCCACACCGGTTTGATCTTGGAATTTGCCAGCGCACGATCGGCCATGATTTTTGAGGCGCGCAATGTGTCACGGCGGTGGATGAGATAAACTTCCGAGGCAAAGCGCGTGAGGAATGTCGCCTCCTCGCAGGCGGAATCACCGCCACCAACCACGCAAACAGGAACATTCCGGTAGAATGCTCCGTCACAGGTCGCGCAGGAAGTGAGTCCGTGACCGATCAACGAGGATTCGCCCTCAATGCCAATGTATCGCGGCGATGCGCCACTGGCGATGATGAGGGCTTTTGTTTCCATCCAAACTCCATCGACCTTGAGGCGATGCGGTGTGCCGGGTTCGAATTCCTCGACGACTCCATATTGAAAGCGGGCTCCGAATTTTTCCGCCTGCTGGTGCATGCGCTGGATGAGTTCCGGGCCATCAACACCCTCAGGGAAGCCTGGGAAATTTTCGACTGCGGTTGTTGTCGTGAGCTGACCGCCCGGCAAGCGCCCTTCAAGAACGAGCGGCGAGAGATTGGCGCGAGCCGTGTAGATGGCTGCAGTGAGACCGGCACATCCCGTGCCAACGATAATGACATTTTCCATAGGTCAGCGGAGTAAACACGATCCCCCGCCTGTTGCGAAATCAATAATTCCAACGATGCAAAGAGAGCCGTTTTTTTGTTGCCAACGCTGGGCAATGATCCTCAGAGAGAACCGCCACCCCGCGTGGCGAGCCATTAAAAACTAAGGCGCAACGCGCTCTGCTTCTTCAACAGAAACTTCCGAGGTCTCTGTTGGTTCGACGTCTTCCGGAGTCTCCTCCTCCGCTGCAGGAGCAGCTTCGAGAGGAACAGCAGGCGGCTTGATGCGACATTCCCCATAGTAAATGCCACCCTTTTCAACGACCATGGCAAGCGCTTCGACCGGACCTTCGAGTTTTCCCGATTTGCCGACTTGAACAATGCCTCGGCACTTAATGGTTCCATTCAATGTGCCTTCCACGATGACCCTGTCGGCATCGATCGGATGAGCGCACTGCAAGACGGTCTTTTTTTCCACAAGCACACAACCCGCACTAATGCTGCCCGTGCAATTTTTCTGCATGGAAAACCGGGCTTCGCCCTCGCAGCGGAGATGGCCGTTGAATGAGCCTTCAATCCGAGCGGTGCCGCAAACAATCCAGGAATTACTGAGCGAACCTTTGGAAGTAATTTTTAAATGCCCTCGCGTATCCACAGCGCGCGACGAATGCGCCGTGATCGAGACATCAATTAGCTCAATCGGCGCATAGCATCCCGGACAAATCGTGCTTTGCGCCTTGTTCGAAACGTTGTGGGTGCGGCCACATTTTAAGCAATGCACCGGCTTGCCGGCATCTTGTTTTTTGCCGGAAAACGAAGGCAGCTCGGTGGTGCCGGATGCCGTGACTTGAGCCGATTTCGAGACCTCGTAATGAGCGCCGCAGGAGCGGCAATTTGTCGAAATGAGATGAGGCGGCTCAAGTTGCACAAAACCGCACACCGGACACCGGAAGGGTGACTTCGGCGGTAAGGTGGGCATGACGCCTTAGGCCGCGCTCTCGCTCGAAAAGGATGAAGCAGAACGTGGCTGGAAAGAAGCGGTCTTGCTAGGCGTAACTTCGGAGTGGCCGATGAATGTAGCACCTTCTTCGATGATGATGCGCATGGCTTTGAGATCGCCGAGAAGTTCGGCATTCGATTTCAATTCGCAACGTTCTTGGACAGTGACATTGCCATTGACCGTGCCGTGAATCGTTACAGATTTCGTGCGAATTTCCCCTTTAACAACAGCATTTTTTCCAAGTGTCAAAACACCTTCAGAAAGGATCTCGCCTTCCATTTTGCCGTCAAAAATCAGCTCGGTCTCGAATTTCAGCGTGCCGGTCAATTCGACGTCACTGGCGAGGATGTTTTTGGATGAGGTGGGCTCGGAAACGAGAGATGTGATGTTGTTAAGGTTCATAACTTGTCGGAGGCTATATGGACATGCAACCGGCGGTCAACTCCGCGAACGCCGAAAAATCAGATTTTTTACTCCCCCACTGAGACAGTCTATATTTTTACGCTCCGCAGCCGAAGAGCATTGCAGACCACGGAAACCGAACTCAGGCTCATCGCCGCTCCAGCAATCATGGGATTCAGTAAAATACCGAAAATCGGATAAAGAATTCCCGCTGCCAGAGGAATCCCAAGCGCATTGTAAAGAAAGGCAAACACGAGATTTTGCCGGATATTCCGCATCATCAAGCGCCCTAATTTCACCGCGCGCAAGATTCCACGAAGATCGCCTTGAACCAGCGTAACCCCCGCCGTTTCCATCGCGACATCGGTCCCATTTCCCATGGCGATTCCAATATCAGCCGCAGCCAGCGCCGGGGCATCATTGATTCCATCCCCTGCCATTCCCACAATACTTCCACTGGCCTGAAGTTCTTTGATAATGGTCTGCTTATCGGCGGGAGTGACGCCTGCCCGAAATTCCTCAATTCCCAACTTGGCGGCGACCGCTTGTGCCGCATGAGCATTGTCGCCGGTCAGCATCAGAATACGGATTCCAAGTTTTCGAAGTTCCGCAAGCGCAGCGGGCGTGGACTCCTTGATTGGATCCGAGACAGCCAGAACGCCGGCGGCTTGATTGTCGATGGATACAAAGAGAAGCGATGCCTCTCGATCTGGAAGGCCTTCCAGCAAAGATTCCAACTTCGAAAGATCGGAAAGACCAAGCCCCGCGAGAAACCCCAATGTGCCAACGGCAACAGTTTTTCCATCCACGCTTCCGACCACGCCCCCCGAGGTTTCCGAGCGAAAGTTTGTTACTGGCAGAAGCTCGATTTTTTGAATGTCTGCCCGCTTGATTACTGCCTGAGCGAGGGGATGCTCACTTGCCATTTCCACAGAAGCCGCAAGGCGAAGAACAAAATCCGGATTGAACCCCTGAACCGCCAGAATTTCTGTTAGCATCGGCTTGCCTTCAGTCAGCGTGCCGGTTTTGTCCACTGCGAGAACATTGAGGCACGCGAGTTTTTCGATGGCTGCTGCATCGCGAATGAGAACGCCCATCAACGCCCCTCGGCCGATTCCCACCATTATGCTCATTGGCGTCGCAAGCCCAAGGGCACAGGGACAGGCGATAATCAGAACCGCAACAGCATTGGTAATCGCAAAAGCCCAGCGGGATTCAGGAGCCCAAGCCATCCAGGAAAAAAACGTGATCACAGCCACCGCAACCACCAACGGCACAAACCATCCCGCGACCTTGTCTGCCAGTGCCTGCACAGGAGCACGGCTTCTTTGAGCGTAGGCAACAAGCTCGACGATCCGCGCCAGAACAGTCTCCGAACCGACACGCTCCGCCCGCAGGATGAATCCTCCTTTTTGATTCATTGTGCCACCGGATGCGTGCGAGCCAACATCCTTGGCAACCGGCAATGGCTCGCCCGTCAGCATCGATTCATCCACAAAACTACTTCCCTCGACCACAACGCCATCGACGGGAATTTTTTCACCAGGACGCACGCGCAAGAGATCCCCAACACGAATCTCCTCAATGGGCACATCCTTTTCAGCCCCCTCTTCCAGGCGCCGTGCGGTTTTCGATTTTAAACTCAGAAGTGCTCTAATTGCGCCACCAGTCTGCCTGCGCGCCCGCAACTCCAGCCATTGGCCAAACAAAACCAACACCGTGATAACTGCCGCCGCTTCAAAGTAGAGGTCGGGTGAATGTCCGGCAGGAAAAAATGAAGGCCCAACAATCGCGGCGACACTGAATAGATAGGCCGCACAGATACCAAGTGAGACGAGCGTGAACATATTCAAGCTCCCCGCACGCACCGACCTCCATCCCCTCAAAAGAAACGGCCAACCGGCCCATAGCACTACTGGCGTGGTTAGAAAAAATTGCACCCACCTTGCGATATCAGAATTCTCACCATGCGGATGCGCACCGAATGGCAGCATCGGCACCATCGCCAGCAAGAAAACCGGCAAAGTTAAAATACCACCCACCACGACCCGGCGACGCAGTGACACCAACTCGACATCATCCGACTCCCCTGCAAAAAGGGGATTTTGCTCCAAATCCATTCCGCATTTGGGACATGCCCCGGAGCGATCGCTTTCCACCCCTGGACACATCGGGCAAAAATAGGCAGCGCGGACATGGGTAACATCCACCGAAGCGTGCCCGCCACAGCATGATTTCGCCGAATGTGCTTGGTTTTTCATTAAACACCAACCTATCGCCTTCCGGCCTCTTTCGCGAAATTGATTTTTGCACCCTCTTGCAGGGGCTCGCAATCTGTGTTTATTGGCTGGTCATGAAGACAGACGCCGCCAACGCCCTGCCGACAAATACCGTTCTTGCCGAGATCGAGGCATTGCGCGAACTTTTGCATTCCACTCTCACCCACAATGCCAAGCGCATAAACACTCGCCTCGACGAGGTGCAGGGGAAAATTGAATCCCTCGCCAAAAAGAAAAAGACCTCCCTCGTCCATCTGCGAGATCTTCGCGACATGCTGACCGTTCTGAGAAAACACAATGTGAAACCTGAAAAAGCCCGCCGCAGAGATATCAAAAAAATCGATGAGATTTCTGATGATCTCGCCATGCTCACGGAGACTTGGTGATGCGAGGCCGATTCCTCGCCGCCCTGCTGCTGGTGTTGACGACCTCTTTATGCTTTTCTGAATCCATGAATGAAGAACACGCGATTGTCGGTGGCGGATGTTTTTGGTGTGTGGAAGCCGTCTTTCAAGGTCAGCCTGGCATCAAATCGGTTGTCAGCGGCTACGCAGCGGGCCAATCCCCCAACCCAACCTACGAGGAGGTTTGCAGCGGACGCTCCGGTCATGCGGAAGTCGTCAAAATCACTTTCGATCCCGCCATTGTTTCCTACGAAAAAATTCTCACTCTTTTTTGGGAAGCCCACGATCCGACAACCTTGAATCGCCAAGGCGCCGACCACGGAACCCAATACCGTTCGATCATTATTGCCCAATCTCCGGAACAACGCGAAATCGCGGAAAAATCAAAGGCCGCCGCAATGCCAAAATTCCGCAATCCAATCGTCACAGAAATCATCGAAGGCGCGGCATTCTATCCCGCCGAGGCCTACCATCAGGATTTCCATGAGCGCAATCCCACTCACCCCTACTGCCAAGCGGTGATCACGCCGAAATTGGAGAAAATCAAAGCCAAGACGTCCAAGTAACCTCACGGATTCCCCCCCCGCTTCCCTCCCACAACCGAACGATTCCTGCGAATAGATTCGCCATGATGGAACAGAGTTGAGAAAGTCCCTTGATTGACAAAATGAAAATCATCGCCATCACGAATCAAAAAGGCGGGGTTGGTAAAACCACGACTTCCGTGAATCTTGCTGCCGCTCTGGCGGAGCGGAAAGCCCGTGTCCTGCTTGTGGACATCGATCCTCAGGGAAGCGCTTCCAGTGTGCTGCTCGTGAAGGATGAGGAAAATGAATCCCCCAGCATTTACTCCGCCCTCATTGGCGAAAAATCTGCGGTCGAACTTATCACCCCGACCCGCCTGAAAAATCTCTCTATCATCCCGTCAAATCTCGATCTGGCTGGAGCCGAAGTGGAAGTGGCGCGCATGGACGACCACATGATGCGGTTGCGCGCGGCGTTTGATGACATCCGAAAAGAAAATCTTTTCGACTACGTCCTGCTCGACTGTCCGCCCTCACTGGGAATTCTGATGTCGAACGCACTGGCTGCTGCTGACGAAATTCTGGTTCCTATCCAATGCGAATACTATGCGCTCGAGGGACTCGGCTTGCTGATGGAAGTTACCGATCGCATTCGCGCCAGTGGAGCCAATCCCTCGCTCTCGATCTCAGGGCTACTGCTCACCATGTTTGATAGCCGGACGAATCTGAATCCCGCTGTTGAAAAAGAAGTCCGCAATCACTTCCAAGAGGTTGTTTATAAAACCGTCATTCCGCGCACCGTGCGCTTTGCCGAGGCTCCAAGCCATGGCAAAACCATTCTGGAACACGACAACCCGGGAGCAGGAGCCGCAGCCTATCGCAAACTGGCTAAAGAATTTCTCGACCGCCAAAAGAAAAACATCACATTCACCAATACGTAGTTGGCACCCTCTAAACCCTTAAAGAACCCACCGGCTTGAACCACCCAACAAACTTTCAGATCAAACTCCTCTGGGCAGCCATTACGGCGCTCTCATGCCTCGCCATTGGATCCGTGCTGGCGGTCGTCGGTTCTCTGATTGTTAATTCCATTTCGTTTCTTCAACCCGTTCTGATCCCAGTCGCCGTCGCTGCCATTCTGGCCTTCCTTCTCGATCCGGTGGTAAAATTTTTCATGCGGTTGGGGTTGTCCCGACTGCTGAGCATCGCGATCGTTTATATCGCGGTGACGGGCTTGTTTATTGGCCTGCTGGTCTACATCGTCCCTCCGGCATACCGTCAGGGAACAACGCTGATCAAAAATTTCCCGATTTACATGCAGAAGACGGAGGCCCTGACCATCCGAACAATGAATAGCCTCCAGCATCTCGCGGAAATTGAATTTTTCCGCACGGACAAGGAAATCCAAACGCCCAGCGACCAGTTCTCGGCCATCATCAGCAATGCCATCAAGGACGCCGGAAATTGGGTGCAGCAAAAAATCCCTGATCTTGCCGTTGAATCCGGGAAATTCATCCAGCGCAGCGTGGGAGGATTTTTAGGCGTCTTTGGCCTTTTGCTCAGCATGATCCTTGTTCCAATCTTTTTATTCTTCTTTTTGAAGGACAGTCCGGAAATTGCGGAAAATTGGAGTCGATACCTCCCCTTGCGTGCCTCTCCACTGAAAAACGAAATCGTTTCTCTCGTCAGTGAAATCAACTCGTATCTTATCAGCTTTTTCCGCGGTCAGCTTATTGTGAGCCTGATCGATGGATTGATGATCTCCGTCGCCCTTCTGATCATGGGATTGGATTTTGCCATCTTGATCGGCGTGATGGTTGGTATTTTGGGACTGATCCCCTATCTCGGCATGATGATTTGCTATGTGCCCGCCGTGATCATTGCCGCGGCGCAATTCGGCGACTGGACGCATCCTCTCGTGGTGACGGGAATTTTTATCCTCGCCAACAATATCGACGGCATTTTCATCGCGCCAAAAATCGTGGGGGAATCGGTAGGTCTTCACCCTCTCACTGTTATTCTTTCCGTGCTGGCTTGGAGTTTGATTCTCGGCGGGTTACTCGGAGCGCTTCTCGCTGTGCCGCTTACAGCAACTATCAAAGTTTTGCTCAAACGCTACTTTTGGGATCGACCTCCTGAACCAACGGGCATTCAAGCCGAGCGAGTAGATTTAAATTGAATCGGCGCATTTTCCGTGTCTTTTTTACGGAGTTAAATTTCTTATGAAACATTCCTCAGTGATCGTGTTGGGTTCGGCATTAGCAGTTGTGCTTTTGGCAGCCTGCGAATCGGATGGTGAATCAAACGCCCGCACCAAGAGCAGCAATCGCTTTGGCTACCGCGGCAGCGCCGGTGGCACCCAGTATGCCCAACCTACACCTAATCCGGAAGGCTCCACAAACCAAGTGCCTCCAGAGCCAGTGGCCACCCCGACTCCTCAGCCTGCCCCGCCCGCTCCAACTCCTCGCTATGAACCTGCGCCGTCCCGTGATGTTTCCTATGGCACGCCGGTCCCCGGAAAACCCGGTTTTGTGACCAGTCCGCACTCGCCTTACGCTGGCTATGTGGATGTGCGCGGATTCCCGCCTGGCACCGAAGTGAAATGCCCTTATTCGGGCAAGATATTTTTAGTTCCCTGAGCCGTCGCGTTGCCATTCTTGGCCCCGGTCTTATCGGGGGATCGCTGGCAATGGCTTTAAGCCGCGCTCGCGAGCCTTGGGATGTTTCCGTTTGGGCCCGCCGCGAGGAAGCTGCGCGTGAGGCGGCGGGATTTTTGCCCGGTTGCCGCGTCACTCATGATTTGGCCGCAGCCCTCGACTCCTGTGACATTGCCGTTCTCTGTATGTCACCCCATGCGGTTGAGTCTGCTGGCGAAATGTTAAAAGACCTCCTCCCGTCGCAGGCCGTTGTGACCGATGCCGGCAGCGTGAAAGAAAAAATCGTCTACTCTCTGGAATCAATCCTTGGCGGACGATTTGTTGGCGCACATCCGATGGCCGGCTCTGACCAAAGCGGAATTCAAGCCGCCCGAGCGGATCTTTACCAAGGCGCAGTCTGCATCATCACTCCCACCAAACATTCCCATCCCGAAGCCCTCGCGTTGACCCGTAAACTTTGGCAAGAGGCCGGCTGTTCGCTACGTGAAATGGATCCTGTGAGCCATGATCACGCGATTGGTCGCATCAGCCACCTCCCTCATGCGGTTGCCGCAGCATTGGTGCAAACGGCCCTGCAATCAGATCCCTCGATTGCTGAACTGGCCGGCAGCGGATATCGGGATTCCACGCGCATCGCCGGAGGACCCGCCAAAATGTGGGCGGAAATCCTCCTCGACAACCGGCGCGAAATTTTAGCCGGAATACACGACTTGCAAAACAAACTCGAGGCGTTGAAAATCGCCCTCGAACGCGGAGACCGGAATATTGTTGAGGCCTTTTTGGCGGATGCCCGGGAACTTCGTATCAACCATC
>JBEIMO010000055.1:0-10655 GCA_040378625.1 Verrucomicrobiia bacterium
AGGCCCCGGGAGGCTTTGCTGTTAAGCCACGCTGGCGGACATCATGTCACCATCGAGCCATCGGAAGATCGAGTCGCTCACTTCCGCAGGCATTTCCAAGGGAGCAAAAAGGGATCCGTTTGGCAAAGTTTCGAGACTGGCTTTGGGAAGGGATTTGCAAAGGGCATTTCCCTCGGAAATATCGAAGCCTGCGGCTCTCTCTGGCCACAGGATATGAACTGGTGCAAGAACGTCAGCAACGCGCCCTCGGACATCGAATTTTTTGAGGTTCCGCATAAAACCAAAGATGGCGTGTTCCGCCCCGTATTGATTGGCGCACGTGGCAAGGACCGAGACGGTTTCATCCGTGACGAGGTCTGGATTGATAAAGCCTGTCTTTGTGAGTAACGAGCGAATGAACGGAGCGCGGGAATAGTGGTTGCGATAAATAAATCGACTCAAGTTCGGAATCCTAGACTTGTCGATCAAACCCAAGCTGCGGGATTGAATGCTTTTTTTGAGAGAACTTGGCAAAAATAAAACGAGGCGAGAAACAAGTTCCGGGTGACGCGCAGCGAGGAGAAGGGAAATATTGCAGGTAACCCCGCTGGCAACAATCACGGCAGGGCGGTTGGGAGCAATTTCGCGCAACAATTCCGCAATGCTATCGGCATAAGCCCCCGCATCCATCGGAGTGGACGGACGCTCTGACTCGCCGAAGCCGATCAGATCGGGCGCAATGACTTCCCGTCCGTGAGCAAAACGGGAGTAAATTTTTGACCATTCGTAGGAGGACGCCCCAAGAAAAAACCCATGCAGGAAAACAATGGGCTCACCGGAACCACAGATATGATAAACAATTTGACCTTGCGACGTTTGCGCCACGCGCGTGGCGAAGATGGTCGGGGAGATTTCGTCCGGGATCGGAGCCTGCTTCGTGTTTTGGTTGCGATGCCGAATGGCCAAAGCAACCGCCCCTAATAAACCAACACCTAATCCTAAACCGACGTAGGGTTTATTCTTCCAGATAGGGGCCATAACTGGAGAAGGTCAGGATGCCGTTTGGGGCGACATCCTGTCAAATTTACCAGCTGGATTTCGTTACGCCGGGAATGAGGCCGTGGGAAGCCAATTCGCGGAATGTGATACGGGAAATCTGAAAACGACGGAGGAATGCGCGGCGGCGGCCGGTGATGCGGCAGCGGTTGACCACGCGGGTTGGGCTTGCATCGCGGGGAAGCTGGGAAAGCGAGGCGTAATCCTTGTTCGCAATCAATTCCGCGCGGAGAGCCGCATATTTTTCAACTGTTTTCTGTTTGCGCTTGTTGCGCTCGAGCCATGCTGTTTTTGCCATAGAAGTGATGAAAGCTATATAAAATCTCCAATTGTGCAAGCCTTTTACAGTAAGCTTTTGAAAACTGGCTCTTACCCGTCAGAGATTGCCTCCGAGGAGCTCTGCAAAACGTTTTCCGGAATCCGTTAAATGCGGAGCGCCTTTGGGGCCTCCCACGATGCCCCGTGTGGCGTGGTGATAGGCGAGGGAAGTTTCGCAGACCCAGTCCAATTGCGGATTGGCGGGAGGGCGGGGCGAAGCGGTCGCTTTTACCGGAGCGCCATTTCGGTTGAACGCAATCGTCCATCCCGGCGGATTGGCATCCTCTCCGTCTATCGCGAGCCAAGGGTAATTGCGGATGATGTCGGGGGTTTGTGGGATCGTGATTTTATAAAATGCGTCCTGCTTGCGAAGATGCTCACTTAATTTAAAGGAAGGATTTTTGGCGCATTCGATGAGAATCGTCGCCGGATCAATGCCAATGAGGTTGTAGCCATGGTAGAGGCCGTGTTTGTTGGGAGTTCCTTTGAAATAGCGGTCATACCACTGTTCAAAATTTGCGCTCCACATGAGGGCGATTTCAAAATGCAGATGCGCTCTTTCGCAGTTGATGCCTGCGCCCGTGAAGCCCATTTGCGCAATGGTCTCTCGTTGTTTGACGCGTTGGCCGGGGTGAACGCTGATCGTCGAGAGGTGCGCATAAAGAGTGTAAATCGGGCTGCCTTCGATTTCGTGCTCGATGACGATATACTTTCCGTAATTCGATGCGCCGGCTTCGTTGCTGGTGTGAACGACCTTTCCATCCGCCGATGCGCGAATTTCATCGAGGGGTTTGCCGGAAGCGTCGCGCCGCAAGGGAGCGATGTCGATGCCCTCGTGAAGCGTCATGTAAATGATCTCCCCATCTTGGCGCTGTGGGCCTCTCACATAGCCGAAAGAGCCTCCCTCCCAGGCTTTGCTTTTTGTTCCCTCGAAATCCCGATCCACATACATGTAAAAATCCTCGGGCTTGTTTTCGAGGAGTCTACGGTTGTTGGTTGGAAATTCAAAAACCTTCGCCTGCAGGGAGGTCGTGAGAGCCAGTATTAATAAGGCGCTGCGGGCGATCACTGTGTCGCCTCCTTCTTCTGGCGAGCAGGTTTTTTTCCAAATTCTGATTCCTGACCGATGATTGGAAACTGCTTTTGAAGCAGCAGAACTTCTTCGGGAAGGAGACCTCCAGGCACAAAGAAAATGCCGTCGCTATTTGGAGTGACGCGAACCGCCGAGGCAATGCGGCCATTGATCAGAATGACTCCAATCCGGCCTTTTTGCTCCGTGGTGAATTGCTGGAGTTTATTGGTTCCATGCGGGTCGAGGCGGAAATATGCGCCGATCATCCCATCATTTCCGGGGAATGGTAAAAAGGTTTTGATGTCGCGCTCGCTGACCTCGGGCACTTTATGGATGAAAATTTTTTGCGGTGGGTTTTTGAGCTGGATCTCTGTGACAAACGACTCTCCGTCAGCTCTGTTGCCTTCTCCATGGAGACGTATAGTGATCGGGGCGCTTTTCTTAGACCCTGCATAAATTTGCCCCGGAAGAAGCGAGACAATGGCCAAAGTGAATAAAACGAATTTTCGCATGGAACGGCATTCAGGTTTGCGGGGCGAGTCACCTTGCCCAGACGGCAGGTGACGATATGGAAGTTGATAGGAATTGCAACCAAACGCTGCCCGAGTTACCTCTCAATCTATGAAACGCTTTGTTGCCGCAGTCATTGTTTCCATTGCACTTGCCGATGCTCATGCCCAGCCTGCTGCCGCAGCATCATCAGCGGTCAATAATCCGGATGAATCCAGTCCGTTTTTTTTGCCAGGCCAACAGGAGACGTTGTTGCCGATAAGCAAAACAGGGAATGCTCCTGCAAGTTTGACGAAGAAATCTGAGTCGGTTGCTTTTTGGGCTCAAACGCCGCAAAATAAAGCTCTGGATGTTTCTTCGGGATATCCCCGCGCAAAGCGCGATTCCGATTCTAGTTCTGACCCGGCTCTCGCGCAGGTGGGGAAATTTTTTACAGGTATGTTTTCCTCGGTGCGATGGGATTCCGTTGGTGAGAAACAATCGGCTTCCAGTTTGACAGTTGACCCGTCCACGCCGGAACTTAACGAGACTCGAGACGTTAATGTGACCTACACAATTCGCAATACTTCGAAAAATCTGACCCGAATGGAATTTCCCTCATCCCAGCGAACCGAATTCCTGACCCGTAAAGCCTCTGGAGAGGTTATTGACCGTTGGTCCGATGACCGTGTGTTTGAAGCTGAAGAAGAAATCGTGGTTATCAATCCCAATGAACGCATCGAGTATCAGGCAAAAATTCCAACTCGCGATATGAAAGCGGGTGAATCCTACAATGTGGAAGCCAGCATGAAGACGACGCCGGATTTTGGAGTCAAGCAAGCGGTCAATCCTCGCTGAGTCATGCGTGGTCCAGTTTCCCCCTTGTGTCTTGTGGTTTTATGCGTGGTCGTGCTTGTTCCATCCGCTCAGGCCCAGCAGCAGGAGAAGAAAATGATGGATCGCATCAACGCTCCAGATCGCAGTCAGGCCAGCCAATTTCAAAGTAAGAAATACGATGGGGGAGGGCATTTGCAGATTAAGAGTGCTTCCTATGCTAATGCCTCGTTCAATGGTTCCCGCAGTGCGCTGGTGAAGGATTTCTCAGGAACGCGCTCTTTTTTGGGTATTAAAAATCCTTGGTTTGGCGAAAAGGTTTTTGCATCGAAAAGTGCCGATCTTTCTGCCAAGGGAGGGCTTCCTAATAGCGGGAGGTCGTTCGACACAAAGTCGGCCTCGGTTAAGGATTATTCGGCCGCAACCAAGCAGGCCAATATTGGTTCTTCTGTTGTTCCAACCCGACCGTTTCTAGTTCAAGGCTCCTCGCAGCCTTCGTTTGATCAGATTTCGGCTAAAATGAAAAAAGAGATGACGATTGACGAAGTGCGTGAGTTGTTGAACAAATCACGCTAGTATTTCCCCCATGTCAGACATTTCATTTCTCACACGCGGTTGCGCAAAGGTCCTGAGCGAGGACGATCTCGCGGCCAAACTCAAGCTCGGACGCCCGCTTAGGGTGAAGCTTGGAGTGGATCCCACCGCGCCGGATATTCACCTTGGCCATAGCATTGCATTGTCCAAGTTGCGTGATTTTCAGGATGCCGGCCATGAAGCCATTTTGATTATTGGTGACTTTACGGCCATGATTGGTGATCCCAGTGGACGCTCGGTGACCCGCCCGCAGCTTACGCATGAGCAGGTATTGGCGAACGCGAAGAGCTTTCAGGAGCAGGCCTTCAAGATTCTCAATCGAGAAAATGCCCAAATTATTTTCAACGGAGAATGGTTTGCCAAAATGAGTTTTCAAGAGGTTATCAAACTCAATAGCCGCGTGACGCTGCAACAAATGCTCGTTCGGGAAGACTTCCGCGACCGTTTGGATAAAGGGCTCCCGATTCGTGCTCATGAAATCCAATATCCCATCATGCAGGGTTGGGATTCCGTCATGATCAAGGCGGATGTCGAGCTTGGCGGCACGGATCAACTTTTCAATATCATGGTCGGTCGCGACCTTCAGCGTGAAGAGGGAATGCCACAGCAGGTGGCCATGGTTATGCCGATTCTTGAGGGCTTGGATGGTCATCAAAAAATGAGCAAGAGCCTTGGAAATTATGTGGCTCTCACGGATGCCCCCGGGACGATGTTTGGAAAGATTATGAGCATAAGTGATGAGCTGATGGTTCGTTATTATGACGTTCTTCTCCACGAAACGATCCCTGCCGGCACTCATCCGATGGAGGCCAAAAAAGCTCTGGCAAGACGCATCACTGCTCGATTCCACAGCGAGGAGATGGCGGCAGCGGCGTTGGAGGATTTTAATACACGTTTCAGTTCCCGTGATCTCGAAAGTGCCGATTTGCCGATTTTTTCGCCTGCCGGAGCGAGAGATATCATTTCATTGGTGGTCGAGGCCTCTGCGGCGTGTTTTCAAACCACCCGCTCACGATCAGATGCCCGTCGCCTTGTGGAAGGCGGCAGTGTTCAGTGGAAAGGCGCGAAGCTAACAGACCCCAAAGCTTCTCTCCCTGCTGGAGAAACGGGCGTGCTCAAACTCGATAAAACCCGCGCCGTTCGTATTACTTGATGTCACCCTGTGAGACCGAACTACTATAGGCGAAGAATCATTCTCAACTGGGGCCTGAGTGCCCGTTGGATATTCAGAATTCTCTGCCTTGTTGGTATTTGGTTTCTTGCAAAAGAAGGCTTTGAGAAGTTCAAGGAAATCAAAGCTCGTAGCGATGCGGCGGGCCTCGTTGAACTCGCAAAAAAACAGTTGGTGAATGACAAGCGTGACCTGGCTCTTGCTTCGTTGCGGGGAGCTGTAGATATGAGTCCCGATTTCCTTCCGGCGCTGCGTCTGTTGGGGCAGGTGCTGGATGAAAATGGAGATCGTCGAGCGATAGATTGCTACCGGTTTGTAGTTTTTAACAAATCGATATTACCTGGCGAATTGGCCAATCTCGGATCGGGTAACGCTGCGGATGCTTTTTTTGCCGATGGAGGAGGTGGGGAGCTAACTGGTGCAAACTTTGATTTCAAACATTCCGTCAATTTTGCAAAGGGCGTCACAAAAGATGATGTGAATCGTTTGATTTGGGCTGCCGTTAAGTATGGTGATTCACGTATTGCCATTCAGGTCGCCAACATGGCGGCCCGAGTTTGGAAACAACCCGCAATGTCGGATTTGATCAGGGCCGCGATTCACCAAGCCGAGGGAAATATTGTCGAACAGGAAAAAGATCTTCGCAATGCGGTGCTCAAAGAGGAAAGCCTCGAAACATTATCTGCTCTCTCCACGTTTCTTGTGCAGCAAAAAGATGCGGGCACCATCCATGCGTCGGAATTATTAGGACTCTTTCAAAAAACAGCTGCCCTCGGTGGAGAAATAGGGAGAGATGCACTCCGCACAGGCATTGAAATGGGTATTGTTCCTCTTTCTCAAAGAGACGCATGGCTTAAGCAATATCGAAATCATCCAGCGGCGAATCAATCTTCGCGACTCGTAGCAGATGATTTGGAGATGCGCTTAAACCCTCGTTCTCGGCAGGAGGTTATTAATCGTATTATCGATGAGTCTCGTGCTTTGCCGGCAGGTCAGCGTTTCGCGGTTGTGCGCTGGTTGTTAAATCAAAATGAACCCGTTGCGGCATTCTCCCTGATTCCTCTTATCGAGGCTATTCGTGACGAGGAATCCTTTGATCTTTGGTTAGATGTTGCCGGAGCATCCGGTCATTGGAAGGATGTGGAATTTGCTTTGCAGTCGCCTGAGAATCCACTCAAACCCTACCTTGCTCTTCCTCGTTTGGCTGTGGCTATTGGAAAAAGAGGAGACACCGCCGGCATGCATGAGACTTTTCGAAAGGCTCTTCAATTAACTTCCAAGAACCCGAAGGAATTATTGTCCGTTCTTTTGGGGCTCCTTCGCATGGGGGAGTGGAACCTCTTTAAAAGCCACGCGGGCGTTCTTTTTGAAAACCCTGAATTTGCCAGAAAAAGCTTGGCCCAGTTTGAATCCATTCTCGCGGCAGATCGTGACGCCTCACGGTTTTTGGCTCTTTACGAACAGGCCTTCGAAAGTTCGTTTTTTTCAAAGGATCCATTGCTTATCTACAAATTAGACCGATTGAAGATTCTTCTGGGCGTTCCTCCTTCCATCGAGGATCAGCAAGCGAGATTAATAAAAGAACCGAATAATCAAGCATGGAGGATGAACTATGTTTTGACCCTGCTGAAAAGCGGCAAAAAAGCGAGGGCGGTTTATGAATTTTCAAATACGCTAAACAAAATCCGTCCAGAATCCCTCGATCCAGAGCAGAAGGTCGTTTTTGTTGGTGTTCTGATGGCAGAAAGCCGAGTGAAAGAGGCGAGAGAGTTTGCCTCAGGAATTCCTCGTAAGAAACTCACCCGTGAGGATGAGGCGCTCCTTGATGGATTTCTCGGAAACTAAGAAAAACACCCGTTTGACGCCATCGGGTCGGATGGACATGATGACCACGTGAATAAAAATAAGACGTTCGCTTTCGTAATGGCTGGCGGCAGCGGAGAAAGATTCTGGCCCATGAGCCGCCAGAGCACTCCCAAGCACCTTCTTCGCCTGCTGGATGAGAAGACTCTTCTTGAAACGACCGTTATGCGCTTGGGCGCTCTCATCCCAATCGAAAACACATTCATTCTTACCAATGCCGCTCAATTAGAGGCCACGCGCGCTGCCGTGCCATTTCTTCCCTCAAAAAATATCATCGCTGAACCTTGCAAACGTGACACCGCTCCGGCTTGTGCGCTGGCCACGGCGATCGCTCGCGCATTGGATCCTGACGCCGTTTGCATCGTTCTTCCTGCGGATGCAATGATTCATAATGTCTCGCGCTTTTGCGAGCAGCTTGGCGATGCGGTGGATGAGGCCAGATCGAGTGGAGCGATTGTTACACTGGGCATCCCCCCGAAATTTCCAGCCACTGGTTACGGGTATTTGGAAGCCGGCGCTGCCAGAACGTCTGGCACGCGCGGAAGCAGTATTCATACCCTCCAGCGCTTCGTTGAAAAACCTGATTTGGAGCAAGCCACCCAATATCTAAAAAAGGGGACATTTTTTTGGAATGCGGGAATCTTTGTTTGGAAAACGTCCGCATTCCTGGACGAAGCCCGTCGCCAGTTGCCGCCACTCGCGGATTTTATTGAAGCGATGAAATCGGAAGCGGATCTCCCTGCGCTGCTCTCAGAGCGCTTCGCCAGCCTGCCTAAAATTTCTGTCGATTACGCCATCATGGAAAATGCCCGCAATGTCGCGACGGTAATCGCCGATTTTGATTGGGATGATGTGGGCGCATGGACGGCCCTGCCAGCGCACCTTCCGCCCGACGCCCATGGCAACTGCGCACGGGGAGCAGTCATTCAGCATGGTGCAAATGACAATATTGCCATCTCCAATGGCCGCCTCATTGCGCTTTGTGGGGTCAAAGATTTGGTTGTGGTTGAAACGCCAGAAGCCATTCTGGTTTGTCACAAGTCGGCCGTGCAGGACGTAAAGGCGCTTCAGCCAATGATCCCTGCAGAACTCAAGTAACGCCGTTCACCTGGCCTTATTTTCCATGTTACAAAAATAAGCGCAAAATCTGCTTGCGGTCTGGAAGGCGCGGGCAAATGATTAACTTGCTTTGAGACAGTCTGCCTTCTGCGTCCTGGATCAACAATCGCTAAAACTCGTCGGTTTCAGCGAAGCCCCATCTACCCCATCTCATCAATCCGTGTCAGGGACTTCCCTGCACACACATCATCAAAAAATCTAAAATCTATGCACCGTCCTGCACCCATGGAATCATCCGATGAACAAGGTTTCTTCTTCCCTGAACTCGGCAAAGACAAAACGTCTTCCGGTTTGGCGAAAAACTTTGTTCTCGATACGAACGTGCTTTTGCATGACCCACATTGCCTTAATCGATTTCAAAACAACCACGTTTATATTCCGATCGAGGTTCTGACGGAACTGGACAATTTTAAAAACGAACAAACGGAACGCGGTGCCAACGCCCGGCGCGCCCACCGGTTTCTTGGTCAAATCTTTGGCCACAACGCCAACAGCGTCACTGGCGGCGCTCCCACAACTGGCGGGGGAACGGTTCGCATTCTGGTCAATGACTCCATCAATGGCTCGCGCCCGACGGCAGCGATGAAGCGGTTTTTAAAAATCTTCCCGGATCAAGATCGCATGGATCATCGCATCATGGGATCGGGCTTGGCGCTCATGGAGCGTGATCATGTTCCGACGATTCTTGTAACCAAGGATCTGAACATGCAACTCCGCGCCATGGCCATTGGCTTGGAATGTCAGGATTATCTCAATGACAAGGTGGCCGAGCAGGATGTCGAAAGCGGAGAAATCCGCAGCATTGAAGTCGAAGCGCACGAGCTTCAGCGGTTTGGGAGTTCGGGCACAATCACGCTCCCGTCTTCACGCACTGGGTCTCTGGAAATCAATGAATATGCCTTGCTGTCCGTCAGTAAAGATAAGCTGCTGCCTGCCCGCCACGCGGGGGATGGCGTTTTTATCCGCCTCAACATTCCGGCTCATCTTCAAATTCCGAAAGGCATTGAGCTCCGCCCCGCCAATGCCGGTCAGCAGTGCTTTCTCGATGCTTTGCTCGATCCCTCCATTGCGCTCATTACCTGCTACGGTCAGGCTGGAACAGGGAAAACTCTGCTCGCTGTAGCTGCGGGTCTCTACATGACCGGACGTCAGGAATTCAACGGCCTCACGGTAAGCCGCCCAGTTGTTGCGATGGGTGACACACTCGGATTTTTGCCCGGCACCCTGAATGAAAAAATGCACCCCTGGTTGCAATCGATCTACGATGCGTGCGAGGTGCTCATGCCGCTGAACCCTCAAAAGAATACCTCTAAAAATCGTCCTTCGAGTGATCGTAAAAAAGACGCGGAACAGGCTCCGCAACAAGCTCCGCATGCCAATGGGCATACGCCTGTGGTGAAACCCTACGAACAACTCATTCAGCGTGGAACCTTGGAAATTGAAGCACTCTGCTACATTCGTGGTCGCTCGATTCCCAACCGCTTCTTTGTTCTGGATGAAGCCCAGCAACTCACGCCTCTCGAGGCGAAAACTGTCGTTACACGCATGTCAAGGGGTTCCAAGTTGGTCATGGTTGGCGACCCTGCGCAGATCGACCATCCGTATGTGGACAGCCGCTCCAATGGCCTTGTTTACACGCGCAATCGACTCCGCGGCCAATCACTCACTGCCCACATTTGCCTCACCAAAGGCGAACGCAGCCCGCTCGCGGAAATCGGCGCCAAGCGGATGTAGAACGATCCGCAGTTCTCTCAAAAAATGCGAGTGATTCTTGCCGTTTAAGAGGCAGCGGTGTTGGGGATGCTTGTCTCTTTTCAAAGTGAATTTTCCATTTAATATCCCCGTCCCATGAGTTCATTGGAATACCTGTTGCAGCCGGCGATTCTGTTTTTTCTGCTCGGCGTTCTTGCGGTGATTGTGAAGTCCGACCTGGAAATTCCAGGCTCGGTTCTAAAAATCCTTTCGCTCTATTTGTTGTTTGCTCTGGGCTTCAAAGGAGGGACGGAATTGCATAAGACCGCACTTTCTTTCGCGGTCGTTTTACCGCTTATTACGGCCATCGCAGCGTCAATTATAATTACTTTGATACTTTATCCGCTAATGAGGATAAAATTTGGATTTGCGGATTCCGCAGCGCTGGCGGCGACGTATGGATCGGTG
>JBEIMO010000056.1:0-10527 GCA_040378625.1 Verrucomicrobiia bacterium
GGGTAAATGGTAGTTTTGGTCAAACTAAAATAAGTAGAATGGATGTAGGCTCATCTACAATCGGTGCCCCTCAAACAAGAGCAAATCGCACGGTTTACGAACATACTTCTGCGCGTCTTAGTTTTCTTAGTAGCGGAACACTTCTTGTTGCGCCTGCCTCTTATAAATCGGTAGCAGCAACCCAAAATCAAAAAAATGTTGCGGGTGTTCTTGATTCGTTCACTGCATCAACCGGTGCTGATCAGGAGGTTGTGAGCATTGCGCTCGATGGTTTAACTGCTGGAGAATATCCCGCTGCATTTAACCAGATCGCGCCGGGTTTTTATGAGAGTCTTGCAAATATCTCGATTGAGCGTGCATTTAATCAAACCCAGTTGCTCAGCCAGCGCATCAGTTCGTTGCGTCTCGGTGCTGCAAGCTTTCAAGCTATGGGCGGCATAAACCAGCCTCTTCGTTATGATAAAAACGGAAAAAATGTCGCAGAGGCTAATGCAGCTAAGCCTATTGTTACTTCATCCACAAATGCAAACTGGAGCCTATGGGTGCTTGGCACGGGCATGTTCTCGCGATCAACAAATCTTTCAAATCTGCCAAACTACAAAAACAATGCCGGGGGATTTCTTGTGGGATCTGATTATCGCTGGAGCGAGCAATTTGTTACAGGTCTATATTCGGGATATGACTACAGTCAGGCAAAATATGCGGGAGGCGGTAGCACAAAGGGCAATAGCTTTAGTTTTGGAAGCTACGCCAGCTATGCGAAGAATGGGTATTATGCTGATGGTGTCGTTGGGGGCGGCTACACGGGCTTCCAAACCAAACGTAAGATCAATTTTGCAACTATCGACCGCACGGCTAAAGCTAATCCCAACAGCGGTCATTTAACAACGGGTATAAACGGCGGCAAAGATTTCAAGATGGGTCATCTTGCCATGGGACCAGTAGCCGGAGCGCAATACACCTACACTGGAATTGGAAGCTTTAAAGAAAGCGGTGCAGATAGTCTCAATCTTGCGATCGGTCAGCAGAATGCTCATAGCCTTCGCTCCACATTGGGTGGACGTGTAGCCTATACATGGGAGTTAAATCAGAAGATTGCACTGATTCCCGAATTGCGAATGGGTTGGCAGCATGAATTCTTAAATAATCCACGCAATATTAACGCCAAGCTCGATGGGGCGAGTGGGGATGCGTTTAATCATGAGACAGCCGATCCCTCTCGTAATAGCGTATTTTCCGCAGCGGGAGTTACTACGCAATTTGGTCAAAATTTAAGCGGATCGCTTTTTTATAATGTGAATTTTGACGGTCAAAGCTTCCTTAATAATATTGTTAGCACTGGGCTCAATGTAGCCTTTTGATCCAGCTAATATCAAAAGCAGATTGCTTTTGGGTTTTGGGAGCGGAGCACAGGCGTGCTGTTTGGGTTCGATGAACGCGAGCAAATTGATCAGTCTCCACACGGTCGGGACGGCCATGCCCCCTTCTTGCGCGATGCAAAGTCCAATTTCAAAGAGACATTGGTATAATAAGAATGGAGGGTCGGCTTAGCCGCCGAGATCATTCTGTAATCTCAAAGGTAAAGGGATTTCCCGCGAGGAGAAATCCCTTGGACCGCAAAATCTGAGAGCCTGGATTAGGCGGCAGCGACTTCTGTTTTGATGACGTGGATTTTGTTTTTCAGCACGTCGATGTATGTAAAAGCACGAATGGATCCGACTGTTGCTGAGCGTGTGCCTTTTTCGGCAGGGAGATCAACGCGTGCACCAGCGGAGAGGCCGAGCAGACCTTGTCCGATTCCCGCTTTGTAGGAAACAATGCCGAGTTCCGGCGCGCTGTCCCAAGCTCCAAGAATGGTGAAGGTTTCCTTGGCTCCGTCGTCGTAGGAAACTTCAACCACTGTGCCGATCGAGACTTGGCTGGTGTTCGGATTTTCGAAGCTCGTTCCGCGGGCGATAACGAGTTCTTTTTCCATTTCCGCGCGGCGGCGCTGGAGGACGCGCTGATGCTCCTTCGCGGCTTTAAACCCGGCGTTTTCACGAAGGTCACCTTGCTCCTTGGCGATGTTGATGTCGCGAAGGTTTTGTGGGATTTCCTTGGTCACAAGGTGATCGAGTTCGGCTTTGCGTTTTTCGAGGCTGGCCCAAGAAACGGAGAGGTTCTCCGCGCGGTCATCCGGATTGTCTCCGGTGATCATGTTTTGAGTTTCTGGATAGAGCTTCACGATGCGGGCCATGAGCGAGCGCTTGGAGAGATCGTCAAACACTGGGGTCAGCATGAGTTTGCGCATCGAGTCGCGCACAACATCACGGCTGGCTCCGGCGAGAAGTTCACCGAGAAGTTCGCGGTCGTCGATGAGGAGATCGCGGAGTCGTGAGCTGCGTTTTTCGGCGAGCATGTCGTTTTCGAGGGCGCTGAAAACAGTGCTCAGAAGCTCGGCATTGAAGAGCGCGGGGAAATCGCCGCCGCGTTCTTTGCACAGCCAAATGAGCAACTCGGAAGAAATCGAGCGCTCGCTGATCCAGCGTTCCAGAGTCGATTGGAACTGGGCTTTGCTGTCGTGTTTTTCAAAAAGCTTGTTGATGTCAACAATCAGGCGGCCAGCGGCATCGCGCAGCAGGGTGAAGGATTTTTCGGACCATTCTTCGCCGAATGCCGAATCAAACGACTCGAGCACGCGCTTTTGCTTGGCGCCTGGGATCGCGCTGAAAACAACGGCGAGACGGCTGGCTTCGATCGTGAGGACGGATGCCACGGTCAATGCTTCGGCACCGGCTTTGAGGTCCGGGAAGCGCTTGAGGAGTTCATCGCGGGTCAAAATCATCTCGATCGCGTTCGCAGGAGCGAGTCGGCGCACGCGCATGGCCGCTTCTTCGATCTGCGTAACCAACGTCTGCAACTGATCCGCGTGAGAGGCGAGGTCGTCGAGGGATTTGGAAATTTGATCGAGCGCGAAGAGTTGTTCCTTGGAGTGGCGTGCCTCGCGGAAGCTATCCAGCAGTCCCGAGCCGCTATTCACTGGAGCGTCGAGAATGACAAACGGTTCAGTCTTTTTGGTGGGCAGTTTGAAATGTCCGTCGGACTTCATTTCGCGTTTTGCGCGCTCCCACCATTTTTTAAATCCACCAACCGTGAATGTTTCAGGAGTGAGGAGTGACGTAAATTGATCTGTCGTGGCGCTGCCTCCGAGATCGTTGATGACCCGACGCGCGATGGTCACAGGATCCGCTTCAGCAGCTGCTTTGAGGCCGGCTGGGTCCGTTTCCTTTTGAACCAAAATATGGGTTTCTGGAATGGGAGTGAGCGTTTCCGCCGCGTAGGCGGGCTGCATGGCGTGTTGTTTCTTGGTCTTGAAATCAATCAGGATTTGATCGCCGCCCAAGTTCCATTCCGCGACACGTCCGAATCCCCAGCTTTTGTGGGTGCAGAAGGATCCGGGCGCGAGGCGGGCGAGCTTGTCTGCGGTTTTTTTATCGAGTGTGCCGCTCTCAACGGCCTGAGCTAGTTCGTCTGTCATCCCTCTCTTTTCACAGAAAACCCCTGTTTCATGCAAGGGGAACAAATGTGCGGAGGAAAATAGTCGAAATCCACTTTCTCCTTGCTCGTTGATTTCGTCTGTTCAATGTCTGCGCACATGAGCAATGACGTTGAACAGATTTTAGTGGTGCGCAGGGATTTTTTCGATGCGATCGGGAGCTTTCAAGGCCTCTGCAAGCGGGTGGATGACTATTTGCCTGCATTCATGCTGCGGGAAAACAACTTCTTTGTGCCGCGTCCGGCGGCGGAGGAAGATCCCTCGCTGAAACAGATCATTCCTTACGCTGTTTTCATGCATGAGGGACGGATTCTTTACTACACCCGCGGAGCAAAATCGGGAGAGAAGCGTTTGGTTGCAAAGTCTTCGATCGGTATCGGTGGCCATGTCAACGACAGCGACGAGTGCCCGGATCACTTCAATCAGGCAACCTATCACAATGCCGTGCGCCGCGAGATCAGCGAGGAATTGCGCCTTGGTGGTGGATTCACTGAACGGGCGGTGGCATTGATCAATGATGATTCCAGCGAAGTCGGTCGCGTGCATCTCGGGGTTGTTCATTTGGTCGAATTGGAAAACGACGACGTTAGCGCTGGGGAAAAAGCGATTGCCGAACTCGGGTTTGCAACGCGTGAGGAACTTCTCTCACGTCGCGATGCCTTTGAAACGTGGTCGCAGATTGTTTTGGATGGCTTGCCAGACTTGCTGAACGCTTAATTGCTGCCTTGAGGGTGGCTGTTTAGTTTGGGAAGCCTGCGCATCAGGTATTCTATGACTTGCCAAGATGGCAGGTTTGCCGATTGTCTTGGTTGACCGCGCTCCATCCGGACCATGGATACCCACATCCTCAATTTCATAAACAATCAACTCGCGCATCCCTCACTGGACGTCTTTATGGCTGCGTTCACGAGTTGGGCGGTATGGTGGCCATTTTTGGCTCTGACTTCAGTGCTTGCTCTTGTTTTTGGAAACTTTCAAACGCGGGCGATGCTTCTGGCAGTCGGCCTAGCTGTGGGAATGAGCGATGGATTGGTGTGTAAAAACTTGAAGCATCTCGTAGGTCGCCCCAGGCCCCATCAGGTTCTTTCGGGAATTCGAGTTGTTGACCTCGCCAGTGCGACACCTCGGATTCTTGCAGTCGCGCTTCCTCTGAACATTGCCACTTCTGCTCCAGCGCGGCCTGCCGAGCGAGGGAATGCTTTTCCGTCATCTCATGTGGCGAATTGTTTTGCTATCGCGATGGTATGTTTTTTATGCCGCCGAAATTGGGGTTGGATTGTTTTTCTGCCAGCGGCACTGATCGGTTTTAGCAGGATGTATGTGGGTGTGCATTGGCCGTCGGACGTGCTTGCAGGGAGTTTGATTGGGATGACCTGCGGATTGATCGTTGTCATGGCTTTGCGTTGGCTCTGGCGGCGGTTCGGCCAACGCTGGGCGCCCGCTTTATATGAGGCCCATCCGGAACTAATGAAGTCGTGAAAACAAAAACCGTTCTTATTTTTCTTGGGATTCTGACGTTGCTTCGCTGCGTTTGGATCGCTTTTCAGGGAATTGCGCCGCAGGAGGCTTATCAATGGATGTGCGCGGCACGTTTAGCTCCTGCCTTTTTTGATGGCCCGCCAGGAACCGCATTCCTTGTTAAAATTCTGGGTTCATTCTTTGCCGAATCCCTCGATTTTGTGCGCGTTTGTTGGCCATTTCTTGGCCTTCTTGCGGCATGGTTGACGTGGTTGCTTGCCAGAGCGGTTTACGACGAGGTTGTCGCGGGATGGGTTGTCGTCGCTCTGAATGCATTGCCCGTGTTCAATGAAAATGCTGTCACTGTCAGCCCGGCGATGCCGGCTTTGATCCTTGTTCTTGGCGGTATGATTTGCGCGCAGGCCGGCTGGAATGGACGTGGAACGGCGTGGATCTTCGCCTCAGTATTTTTTGCGGTGGCTACGCTTTTCCGTTACGAAGCGGTGCTGGTGCCAATGAGCCTGTGTTTCACCTTGTTGCTTCCGATCCATGGCCGCAGACCGAATCTCATGGCCTGCGTTTCCTTTTTACTTCTGCCTATGGTGGCGCTGTGGGCTCCATTGAAATGGAATGCGGCTTTAGAATGGGTGCCATTGGTCGGGGGAACACTGCGCACATTTTGGCAGCCGAATTTTTCAAACTGGCCGGCTGGGTTGGCAGCATTTCTGCATGATTTCTCCTTCGGTTTCGCTGTGGCTGGAATCATCGCCTTTCTGGCAATGATTCGTTCTGCCTTCAAGCCGGGGCGGGCCGTTTTCCTGTTGGCGGTATCCGCTTTGCCGGCGATCTGGGCTGCTTATAACTTTGTTGTGGGAAGGGAATTTTACTCGGCATCATGGATCGCCTGTGTGCCAATTCTGATTTTCCTCGCAGGGGGTCGCTCGAAGAGTCGTCAAATGCCAACTTTTGGCGTGGCAGTCGTTTTGGTGGGCTTGATTTTCAGCGGAGTCACACTTCGAGAAAGCGGATTGATGCGAAGCGGATGGAACGCTCTGGTCGCTGAAATTCACGAATCCAGCCGCAGCATGCCGGGCGGGGGATTCCTCATTGCAGAAAACGAAGGCCTTGCCTCGGTGCTGTCAGTTTTTTTTAAATCCGCAGGGAAGAATGCCTATCCTTCGGTCTTTGTTCCAGAGTCGCCGGCTATGACCAGTCAGTTCGGCATCTGGCCATCGTATGCGGATTTTATCGAGACGGATCATCCGGTGGATGAATATTTCACCGAACAAAAAGGGAAAAATCCATTTGTTGGTTGGAATGCCCTTTTTATGGGGGCTGAACTGCCTCAAACGATCAAAGCCGCCTTCGCCGATGTGCTGCCCTTGCGAAAAGTCATCCTCCCTGACGGTAGTCGCATCACGATTTATCTCTGCAAAGATTACCAGACATTGCCCCTGTAACGCCGAATCTAACCTTTTCGCGATTGACGTTGCGGCGTTCCTGCGCGATGCATGGAACCTGTGCAGGGGAGCCCGAGAGGGCTGAGAGTTCCGTGTTGCGTTAACGTGATCGGAAGACCCTTTGAACCTGAATCGGCTGATACCGACGGAGGGAGCTGCAGCATCAAAGTATTTGATGTTCTGCCCTCCAGCTATCGGTGAATGTCGGTGAAGCATCCATTTTATTAACCAACCAAACCAAGAACCATGATTGCACCCGTAGACGCCTTTGAACCCAGCAGCAGCGATCCTCTACCCAATTCCCAGCGCGTCTATGTGCCCGGCGTAATTCATCCCGATATTCGTGTGCCAATGCGTGAAATATCGCTGTCTGACACCAAGCGCATGGATGGAACGATGGAAAAAAACGCGCCTGTTCGCGTTTATGATGCTGCTGGTCCATGGGGTGATGAAAATTTCGAGGGTGACGTGGAGAAAGGTCTTCCGGGCGTTCGGGCGGACTGGATTCGTGCCCGTGGTGATGTCGAAGAATATGCGGGTCGCGAGGTCAAACCTCAGGACAATGGCTACCTCTCGCGCACCCATGCGGAGTATGCCAGCAACGCGGAACGCAACCGCCTTGTGGAATTTCCAGGTCTTCGCCGCAAGCCGCTCCGCGCCTCGGCCGGACATCCGGTGACGCAGTTCTGGTATGCCAAACAGGGGATCATCACTCCAGAAATGGAGTTTATCGCGATCCGTGAAAACCAGAAATTGGCTGATTGCGAATTGCGTATTGCTGATTTCACCGGAGACAACACGCGTAATACTCTCGGTAAACAGCACGCCGGCTCGACGCAACGTGAGGCGAGTCCTTATACGCCATCCGTTTTTGGACGTTTCCCTCAGCGCATACCAAAGGAAATCACTGCCGAATTCGTTCGCTCCGAAGTTGCCGCCGGACGGGCGATCATTCCTGCAAACATCAATCACCCGGAGCTCGAGCCCATGATCATCGGGCGGAATTTTTTGGTTAAAATCAATGCCAACATTGGCAACTCCGCAGTCGCTTCCAGCATTGAACAAGAAGTCGAAAAAATGCGCTGGGCTACCAAATGGGGCGCCGACACGGTGATGGACCTTTCCACCGGCAAAAACATCCATGCAACGCGCGAGTGGATTCTTCGCAATTCGCCAGTTCCGATCGGCACAGTGCCTATTTATCAGGCTCTCGAGAAGGTCGGTGGAAAAGCCGAGGAACTCACTTGGGACATTTTCCGCGACACACTTATCGAGCAGGCGGAGCAAGGGGTGGACTACTTTACGATTCATGCCGGCGTGCTCCTGCGATTCATTCCGCTCACGGCTTCACGCATGACCGGTATCGTCTCGCGCGGCGGCAGCATCATGGCAAAATGGTGTCTCGCGCATCACAAAGAAAACTTCCTCTACACGCATTGGGACGACATCTGCGACATCATGGCCGCGTATGATGTCAGTTTCTCGATTGGCGACGGGCTTCGTCCCGGTTCCATCGCTGACGCCAATGACGAGGCGCAATTCGGGGAACTGCAAGTCCAAGGCGAACTCACTGAGCGCGCATGGGCAAAAGGCGTGCAGGTCATGAACGAAGGCCCTGGCCACGTTCCCATGCATATGATCGAAGAAAATATGGCCAAGCAACTCGAGTGGTGCCACGAGGCGCCATTTTACACGCTTGGACCATTGACAACTGATATCGCCCCCGGTTACGACCACATCACCAGCGGCATCGGGGCTGCCATGATCGGTTGGTATGGCTGCGCGATGCTTTGCTACGTCACGCCAAAGGAACACCTCGGTCTGCCAAACAAGAAGGATGTAAAAGACGGCGTCATCACTTACAAAATCGCTGCCCATGCGGCTGATCTCGCAAAAGGCCATCCCGGTGCGCAATACCGCGATAACGCGCTATCGAAAGCCCGTTTTGAATTTCGCTGGGAGGATCAATTCAATCTCGGCCTCGATCCCGTTACCGCTCGCGAATTCCATGACGAAACCTTGCCGCAGGAAGGCGCAAAGAGTGCCCACTTCTGCTCCATGTGCGGTCCGCACTTCTGCTCGATGAAAATCACGGAAGACGTCCGCAAATACGCCGCCGAACAAGGCGTAACCGAACAAGAGGCCCTCAAACAAGGCATGGAAGCCAAGTCGAAGGAGTTCGTCGAAAAAGGTGCAGAGGTTTACGCGAAAGCTTGAGGAAATGTCCGGGTGCCCGCCAACGATCTATGTCATTGCTGGCTGCAATGGAGCGGGAAAGACTACGTTTGCGAAAGAATTTTTGCCTAAGGAAGTGAAGTGCCTGCGCTTTCTGAATGCCGACGAGATTGCCCATGGGCTTTCACCGCTGAAACCGAGCGACGGCGCAATTCGTGCTGCACGATTGCTGCTTGCACAGGTGGATGAGCATTTGATCCGCCGTGAAACGTTTTCACTGGAAAGCACTTTAAGCGGAAAAACCTACATCCAACTTTTCCAGCGAGCCAGGCAGCAGGGTTTTGAAATTGAACTCCATTACCTGTGGCTTTCGAGTCCTGCGCAGGCTATCGCTCGTGTGAGGCAACGGGTGCGACAAGGTGGGCATAATGTTCCTGCGACGGATATTCGCCGTCGCTTTCAGCGAAGCCTTGTGAATCTGCTGCGCAATTATCTGCCATTGGCTGATCGTTGGGCGGTTTGGGATAGTCGCAACCTTCCTGCTAAACGGCTCGCTATTTCGACTATGGATGATATTGAATCTCTGCGACACTCGATCCGAGTATGAAATCCAATACAGAAAGAAACCGCCAAGTAGCCAAGGCGCCTCTTTTCGTAGAGCGCGCTGAACGAGCTCTACTCCGTGCCGCGAAGAATGTGCGGGCACAATGCCGCGCTGCGAATCTGCCTGTTATTGTCTGGGAAAATGGCAAAGTGGCTCGCAAGCCCGCATAAAAATACTCCGAGTTCATCCACCACCAAAGTTTACGCGAAAGCATAAGCCCGGCATCATGTATAGACGCTATGAATAAACTCCCAAAGGCGTTATCCGCGAACCAACAGAAGGAGTTAATCTGCGCGTTGAAAGACCGTTTTGAGAAAAACCTGAAGCGCCATGATGGTTTATTTTGGGCTCGCTCACGACTTTTTGTTGAAGCAGGCTTTCAGTCCCGCCGCGATTTCGCCGAACTTGCAGAGGACTTTATGTCATCCATCGCCGGGGCGAATGGGTTGGATTTGGCACTCGATTTTTGACCTGCGTTTCGGGGAGTTGAAAAAATTTGTAAAATCCCCTTGCACAAGATTCGGAATTCCATTCTACCTTGCTGAGCACACGATGGTTTACAGTGGTTATCGCACATATTCAGTTTTTGAAATGTCTACATGCAGGGCTTGATTTTTTTAATGTCTGCATGCCGCGTTCCTTTCCCCACGCCATCATTTCACGCTAACAGTATGTCAGTTGTGAGCATTTATTCCCCAAAGAGGAGGCCCTATTAATATCAAGGATATTCGCATCAATGAGCGTATCCGCGCCCGTGAGGTGCGCGTGATTGTCGCTGCCACAAACGAACAACTCGGCGTTCTGCGCCTCGATGAGGCTATTCGCAAAGCACGAAGCTTTGGAATGGATCTTGTGGAGATCGCTCCCAATGCCCAACCGCCCGTTTGTCGCATCGTTGATTTTGGAAAATTCCGCTACGAGCTCTCCAAACAGGAAAAAGAAAAGAAACACGCAGTCGGCAAGGTGAAGGAAATAAAATTCCGCGTGAACATTGATGAACACGACTACCTGACAAAAATCCGGCATGCGGAGGACTTCCTGGACAAGGGGAACAAAGTAAAAGTGCATCTTCAGTTTCGTGGTCGCGAGATGGCTCACCAAGATCTCGGTCTTCTGGTCATCAAACGTGTGCGCGAAGATCTCTCTGGAATGGCGCACGTGGACATGGAGCCAAAGCTTGTGGGCCGCGCGATCGGTATGACACTCAGTCCGCTTCCTGCGAGCAAGCGTCATCGGAAATTTACCAAGCACGGAGAAATTCTCGAGCCAGAGCCGGAAGAGGCTGAGCATCACGA
>JBEIMO010000057.1:0-10402 GCA_040378625.1 Verrucomicrobiia bacterium
CCACAACCGGCCCGGAATGAATGCCGACACGCATGGCAAGCTCAGTGCCATTCTTTTCGTTGATGCGTTGGAGGGCGCCGACCATCTCGATGGCGGCGTCCGCCACCGCATGGGCGTGGTCATCGCGGTGGTTGGGGAGGCCGCCGACCAGCATGTAGCAATCGCCGATGGTCTTGATTTTCTCCACGCGGTGCTCCTCCACGATGTTGTCAAAAGCGGTAAAGATTTCGTTAAGCATTCGCACCAGATCATCGGGGGTTGTCTTGCGTGAGAGCGCGGTGAAGCCGCACAGGTCGGCGAACATCACAGAGACGATATGGTGGCCATTCGCAATGGTTTTCTCGCCGCCTTTCAATCGGCCTGCGATGGCTCCGGGCAGGATGTTCAGCAGAAGGCGCTCGGATTTTTCTTTTTCAAATTCCACGAGTTCCTTTTCCGCCTGGAGTTGGGCAAAACGGAGCTTGTCGAGATTGCGGAGGCGTTTCTTTTCGAGGGAGGTCGTGACGCGTGCCCGGAGGAGGGTGGGATTTGGCGGCTTGATGAGATAATCCTCGGCGCCTGCTTCGATGCACTGCACGGCGAGGTCAATCTGCTCATTTCCCGAAATGACAATCGTGGGAGTCCCCTTGATGCGGCTATCGAAATTCATATTCGTCAGCACCTCAAGCCCATTCATCTCAGGCATTTCCATATCCAGTAGCATGAGGTCGTAGGGTTTTTCCAAGAGTTTGTTGATGGCATCACGACCATCCACTGCCGTGTCGATGTTATTAAAGCCAAGGTCTTGAAGCGCTTTTGTGAGCACCATTCGCATCAGGCGACTGTCATCCGCGACTAGAACTGCCGATTTTTTTAAGGAATCGGCGACTTCCTCTGGTTTGATTTCGGCTACGGAGTGGGATTCTGTGGAAAGTTGGTTGTTCATAGGGGCATTACACTGCCTCGGGTTGGTCAGTTTCTAGTTTGCGTTCTAGGTTAATAATTCGGGATACTTTAGAAAGGAGATTTTCGTCTTCAAACGGCTTGATGATATAGTCCCGGACGCCCAGTCGCGCTACGGTAGAAATAATCTCGTTGCTGTCTTCAGCAGTGAGCATGATAACCGGAGTGCGCTTGATATTATCAAGTTCACGCATCTTGCGAAGCATCGTGACGCCATCCATGACTGGCATATTGTAGTCCAGCATGATGAGGTCGGGTTGATGGGTTATGACTGCTTCCAAACCCTCCATGCCATCAGCGGCTTCGAAGAGTTCGCAATGAAAAGGACGGAATACGCGCTTAAGCATCAGTCGTATCGTGCGACTGTCATCGACACTCAGTATTTTTGGAAGGGTCATGGTTGAATAAGAATTTGAAGATTGATTCGATCCGTCCCACAAGTCCACTCGGTGCGGCATAAATCCGAGCCTGTTGCTCCTCGAAGATCAATTCGAGAGCCAAAAGTGATGATTGGAGTGCCAAGAACTCCAGGAAATCCCGCCGCGGTGAGCTCGCTTTTGATGCGCCCGGAAATCATATTGCAAAGCTCGCCAGTGGCATCCTCGATTTCCTCGCCTTGGCCTTCGCAGCCGATGAGAATCCTAGTGGCTTTAGCGGCGAAGTTTTCTGAAATCTGCAGGAGAACGGACGCTTTCACGCGATCTCCGGTGATCGATACGGAGGCGTGAAATGTTTTGAAATCATGAGTTTCATCTGAAGACTCAGCGGGTTCGAGAGAGAGCTTGAGTTGCTTTGAAAAAATCTCTTTCAATGCGCGTTCTGCAGTATCCTTCAGAGAGATTGGCAGTTGGGCAGATGTTGTCATATTTTTTTTGCCGACTTGGCGGCGATCGCCGAAAGAATGGCCTGTGGCATCTTTGAGAGTGGGAGCACTTTATTGGCAGCGCCCAAGCGGATGGCCGCCTGTGGCATGCCAAAAACGACGCAACTTTCCTCCGACTCGGCCATTGTTTCCGCGCCAGCAGACTGGAGTTCCTTTAGACCCATTGCGCCATCGACTCCCATGCCAGTGAGGAGGGCGGCGACGGCATGAGAACCGGCGTGGGTCGCTGCGGATCGAAAAAGAATGTCCACCGCTGGGCGGCAATGGTGGACGGGCGGAGATTGACCGAGCCGCACTCTGTAGCCCATTCCAAAGGGCACGAGGCTCAAATGAAAATCTCCGGGTGCAACCAAGCAGTGGCCTGACTTGAGTTCCTCGCCGTCCTTTGCTTCCCGCACTGAAAAAGGGCATAGTTCGTCGAGGTGATGAGCCATGATTCTTGAGAAATTCGCCGGAATATGCTGCACGACAACGATGGGCGGGAGTCCATTGGGGAGGCGGGGCAGGAGGTAGCGCAGTGCCTCCACACCGCCTGTCGAAGATCCGATCACAATGACACTGCGAGGAGAAAATGGAGCGATCTGGGTTGCGGGAGCGGATTGAATGACTGATGCGGAAGAGTTGACTCGCTCGGCTTTTTGCAATTTTCCACGGTTGCGAGAATGAGCTGCGCCTCTCACATGGTAGGCAAGGGATTTCGCCATCTCGGAAAAGCTCTGACCTGCACTTGGCTTGCCAATCACATCGATAGCGCCTGCTTCCATGGCTTCCATTGCCTTGGCTGATCCCGCTTGGGTCAGTGAACTTATCACCACAACGGGGATTGGATGGTGTGCTTGCAGGATTTTTAAGAATGAAATCCCATCCATACGAGGCATTTCAAGATCGAGTGTGATGACATCCGGATCGAGGGCGAGGATTTTTTCCCTTGCCACATAGGGATCTTCCGCACCACCGACTACCTCGATTTCAGGGTCGCGAGAAAGGGCATCCATAATCGCCCTGCGCGCTAGGGCCGAGTCATCGACGACGAGAACGCGGATTTTTTTCCCAATGGTCATGGCATTTGATAGACGCCTTGTCTTACCGTTTTGAGATTGTGCTGAATGCCCATGAGGCTCTCGGAGTGACCAATGATGAGATATCCGCCGGGGGCAAGGTAGCGTGTCAAGCGTTTGACGGCCAATTCTCGAGAGGGAATGTCAAAATAAATCATCACATTCCTGCAAAAGATAACATTTTGATTGTGGGGGATTGGATATTCATTTTGGAAGAGATTGACGCGTTCGAATTGAACTTTTTTGCGCAACTCGGCCTTGACTCGGCATTTCCCTTCTTGTGAGTCAACGCCTTTTTGGAAGTAGCGCTTGAGGATGTCTGCAGGAACAGGTTCGACAACTTCCATGCGGTAGATGCCTTGTTTGGCAGTTTCCAAAATGGTTTTTGAGATGTCGGATGCCCAAATATGCCAGTCGATAGATGGATGAGATCGAAAAAATTCCGATAAAACGATGGACAAGGTGTAGGGTTCTTCGCCCGAGGATGATGCGGCAGACCAGATTCGCAGAGCGGATCGTTTGGCGGTGAGTTCCGGAAGCAATTCCGGAAGGATTTTTTCCGTGAGAAACTCAAAATGATCTGGTTCGCGATAGAATCGCGTGTGGTTTGTTGAGATGAGATCGATGAGTTCATCGATTTCGACTTGTGAGCTATGGGAGCTTAGGAGGTCGTAATACTCATCAAAGGACGCCAGCTTCAAATGGCGCAATCTTTTTCCCAATCGACTGGAAAGCAACGCTTGCTTGTCAGCGCCGAGTTTGATGCGGCTGTGCTGATAAACCAAATCCACAATAGCCTTGTAGGCTTCAGTTGAAAGGGGGGTATCTTGACTGGTGATCAGGTTTTGATTGATGGAAGGAAGTTTGCTCACCTAAAAGTTACGAAAGTCGTCGTTGATTGAGTCCGGGGAGGAAGGGTCATTTGGCATTGGAATTGAAAGCACCCTTTTGGGGCGAGCTATGGCTTGGGAGCGCTCCGGCACGGCTTGGATGGGAATAATTTTTGGAGATGATTTTTTTGGTTTGGAAGGTGTGCCTCCTATGAGTTCGCGGAGTTTACGAACGAGATCTTTCATGGTTTCCGCTTGGGCATCAAGTTCCTCCGCCGCGCTGGCACTCTCTTCAGCGTTGGCAGCATTGCCTTGGGTGACCTTGTCCATTTGGTTCATGGCATTGTTGATCTGCTGGATGCCTTGGGCCTGCTCAGTAGCTGCGGTCGCAATATGGGCAACCAGTGCGTCCGTGGCGGCAACCTTTTCAGCAATGTGTTTAAGAGAGTCTCCGACTTTGGCTGAGCAAGCCGAACCACTGCGACTGTTGGCGATAGCGGCTTCGATTTTATCGGCAGTTTCCTTGGCGGCACCTGCGCTGCGCTGAGCAAGGGACCTCACTTCGTCGGCTACGACGGCAAAGCCTGCCCCGGCATCGCCTGCACGGGCTGCCTCGACCGCAGCGTTGAGAGCGAGAATGTTCGTCTGAAAAGCAATTTCATCGATGTTCTTAACAATTTTAGCGACCTCAGCGCTTGAAGAGTCAATGGCCTTCATGGCTTCCATCATTTCAAGCATGGTTTGAGCGCCAACCGCCGCCTCGTGGCTGGCGTCGCTGGCAAGTGCCTTGGCTTTCTGGGCATTATCTGCTGTGGCCCGGATCATACTTGACATCTCTTCCAGCGAGCTACTGGTCTCTTCAACCGAGGAGGCTTGTTCGCTTGAGCCTGAAGAAAGTTGGTTGCTGGCCATAGAAACTTGGCGTGCAGCGGAGGCGGTTTGAAGAGATCCGCTGTCCAAATTTGTGGCCAATTCTCCAAGAGCTTGAGTGATCGATCGTATTTGAATGTATGTGAAGGTCACTGCCAAGAGGATGATAACCAGCCCTCCAAGGGCCATCCACTGGCTCGTGGAGTGGGTGAAGTCGGAGATTCCCATGAGCGCAGTATGGAATTTTCCGACCTCGGCCTCGACAAATGGATTCAAAGTCTCGGTAAGAAGCGAGGCTGTTGCGTCAAATTCGCTCATAATCTGGTTGCCGGCTGTAGGTCCATCCTTGATATACGCAGCCGCCATAATGCGGCCTTTCTCGTAGTAGGCTTCAAAGTTTTTTTCCAGATCAGCGAGCTTTCTTAATTCCTCATCATTCTGCTCAAGTTGGAACTCTGCTCTAAAATTATTTAGATTGGCTAAGAATGACTTATGGCTCTCCTCCGCCTCCTGAAGCCATCATCCAGGCCATCCTGTCCGCGAGTGGCTGAAATATCGGTGAGCCATTGTTGCACTTGCACAACATCAAGCTGCATACGGCGGGCGCAATCTGCAAAAATGACATTTTTATCACGGGCCAAACGGGTTTTATGCTCGATGCTTTGCGCAAGCAGGTAACTGGCAAGGATGGCAACGCACAATCCCAGCAAAGGGAGCCCTGATATGAGGGCAAATTTGACTTTTAGATTCATTTTTCGATGCCTATTTGCGTTTGCCTAGGGTTTGGGACTTAACCACGATCTCCCAGAAGGTTTTTTTCTGAGGTGAGTTGTGCGTTTGTTGTATTGCCTGCGCCGAGGCGAGCGCCCTCTCTCGTCATGCCATCGGGAAGGGCTCGCGTGACTGAAGCATCGTCCAGGAAGATTTTTTCAATATCAAGCAGGGTCTTGACTGATCCCGTGCAAGTGGTTACTCCCAAGATATATTGAGTATCTGGCGATCCGCCAAAATCTGGTGGGGGTTCGATGGAATCGTCTCGGAGTTGGACAACTTCTTCCACCGCATCGACGATAGCTCCCATGAGGGTTTTTGTTCCCTCTGCTCCATTTAGTTGGACGACAATAATGCAAGCACGGTCGCAGTAATCGCCCAAGGCGAGTTGAAACTTGGCGCGCAAGTCGAGCACAGCAATCACTGTTCCGCGAAGGTTGATCACGCCTTTTATGTGGGTCGGCATTCTTGGAACCGGAGTGATCGGGCAGAGGCGTATGATTTCACGGACATTTAAAACTGGAATGCCATAAGATTCATTGCCAAGGCTAAAAGTGAGATAACGCCCAGTTTTTATTTTAGTTTCGGTAGATAGTTGTGTGGTCATCGCAAATATGGGGTTGGTGGATTTGTAGTTTTTTAGAGGTTTACCAGGGTGTCGACATCGAGGATGAGTCCCACTGAACCATCGCCAAGCACAGCGGCGCCTGCAAGAAGATGCTGATCTTTAAATGTTTCTCCAAGGCTCTTGATGACGACCTCTTGTTTTCCGATGAGTTCATCGACAAGGATGCCTCTCATCTCGTCGCCAGACTCGACAACAATGATGATGCCGTCTTCGTAATTTTTGGCCTTGACGCCTTCTGTTCCGAGAAACTCACCCAGTCGCAAGATAGGGGTTTGTTTGCCTCGCACGCTGACAAGGGCTCCGCGTTCGTGAATCGTGGTGACACTTTCAGGTTTTGGACGAAAGGATTCACGCACGGAAATAGTGGGGATGATGTAGCGATCGTTACCCACTCCCACCATGAGCCCGTCGATGATGGCGAGAGTGAGGGGTAGGAGAATGGTGAATGTGGTGCCCCTCCCGAGAACGGACTGAATCTCCACTTTTCCACGCAGACTCTCAATATTCTTCTTTACGACATCCATGCCCACACCCCGTCCGGAAAGATCGGTGATCGTCTCGGCGGTAGAGAACCCCGGCATGAAGATAATGTTATAAATCTCCGATTCGGTGAGCTCGGCCGTAGGGGAAACAAGGCCGCGTTCGATTCCTTTTGAGAGAATTTTTTGTGAATTGAGGCCCTTGCCGTCATCTTGAATGCGAATGAGAATGCCGCCACGCTGGTGGGAGGCGGAGAGTCGCACGGTGCCGAGGGCGGATTTGCCATTAGCCACGCGTTCCTCGGGAGATTCCAATCCGTGATCCACGGCATTGCGAATCATGTGCACAAGTGGGTCTGCGAGCTTTTCAACGATGTTGCGATCCAGTTCGGTTTCCTCCCCATCGAGCACAAGCTGAACTTGTTTTTTTTGTTGGGCAGAAATGTCGCGAACGAGTCGACCCATCTTTTGGAAAGCGGAGCGCACAGGAACCATTCGGAGAGACATGGCGTTGCGCTGAAGCTCAGAAGTCGTGCGACTGAGTTGGCGAAGGCTCCGCGCAAGATTGCGGCTTTCCAAACTCTGAATCGAGGGGTCTTGAACCACCATTGACTGAGCGATCACGAGTTCGCCTACGAGATCGATCAGCGCATCCAACTTGGCCGTGTCGAGCTTCACAAATCCCGAGCTCTGCTCTTTTATCGCGCCCGCTTCTTTTGATGGACTCGGCGTAGGAATGAGGTGGGTGAAATTGACCTCAATGGTTTTTTTTTGAGGAATTATTTCCAGCGCTTTTTCGGTTTTCGATTCTGTGGGAGTCAACGGCGCTAGTGTCGACTCCGCAGCGACTGGAGCTTGCGGCGGGATCGCCGGGGGGGCTTGTGGAGGCAGGTCGGGAGGCAACTCTCCCTTTAGGGCGGACCTCACGCGCTGAATAATGTGACTTGTCGGAACAACAATTGGTTTGCCGGCATTAGTGCCCTTGAGTTGGAGCCCTATTTCAAAAGTGTATTTTTTAAGGGCGTCCGATCCGGCGAGAATGAGATCGATAATTGTTGAGTTGATTTTGATTTTAGATTGGCGCGCGGCATCGAGGAGTGACTCGAGATCGTGAGCTAAATCCTGGATGGCGATGAGGCGGAGAAACCCAGCAGCACCTTTGAAAGTGTGAAAGGCACGGAAAATCGAGTTGATGGTTCCCGAGTTGCTTGGATTCTCCTCCAGAATGAGAAGACCTTGTTCAATACTCTGAAGAGAATCGACTGACTCAGCGTGGAATTCGTTGAGCAATTCAGCATCTTCACTGAGATTGAGCGTGATGGCCTTTTCTTCGGCAGCGACTGCTTCAGTAACCTTCTTGTCTGGTGCTGGAGTCGCTGAGGAAATTTTATTTCCTGAGGGAGTGGAGGAGTCAGGTTCCCATGATGAGGGCTGAGATGGGAGTGTCTTGTTGATCTCCCATGCAGCTATTGCTTCTCCGAACCATGCGTGCCACTCATTAAGCCGTTGGATGCTTTTTTCAGAAAATGTTCCCGCTCCATCAAATATTTCGCTGATCCAAGCTTGGCATAGAGCGATGCTCTTACAGATTTGCTCCGGAGCATTCTTTTCAAGCAAATCTTCAAGATCCATGAAGAAGCTGTTTATGGGAAGCAGACCGGTCTTCTCACCTGGGGTAACGAAAGCCAGTTCCACGGCAAAGCGAGTATGGATATCAAGAGCCTGCTTAGAAATGGATGAAGGTGAATTACTCATTAATCTGTAAGTCTAAAAAGTGACCCAAGCAAAGGCTTTCAATCAATTCATACCCGCAAACTCCCTGTATAAAAAGTATTTTTAAATAATGAAGTTGCCGTGTCATTAAATGCTATTTGATTCGTTCGCAACATGCCTTCAAAAATGGATTTGAGAGCCTTATTTTTATAGGGTGGGATACTGTGGCCGTGAGCAGGCATCGAAAAAAGGAGGCATTTCGTTCCCGCGCACTCAAAAATTCAAACGAGACTTGGCTTTATTGTCTTAATAAGTGATCGGGATAGTCTAAGGATGCTTTTTTTGCAGTTTGCAGCTATTCGTGGTGATATTTAGCTTTTTTGACCCTCAAGGATCGTTTCGAGATTGACGACGGCGCACTTTAGTTCCTCTGCTTGGGCGGTCATTTCCTCGGAGGCCGCAGCCGTTTCTTCCGCGCTGGCAGCGTTGGCTTGAGTGACCTTGTTCATCTGAGAAACGGCTATGTTGATTTGCTGAATGCCGGTGCTTTGGTCTTTGGAGGCGGCGGCAATCTGAACGATGAGCTGGTCGACTTGGCGGGCTTTATCCACAATCTGGTGAAGGCTGTCTTTGACCTTGGTGGTGATAATCACGCCCGTGTTACTCTTTTGGATCGCGTCATCAATTTTTACAGAGGTCTCCTTTGCGGCAGTTGCAGCGCGTTGGGCGAGGCTCCGCACCTCGTCGGCTACAACGGCAAATCCGGCGCCGGCCTCCCCTGCTCGAGCGGCTTCCACTGCGGCGTTGAGCGCCAGAATATTTGTTTGGAAGGCGATTTCATCAATCGATTTAACGATCTTTGAGATTTCGTTGCTGGAGTTTTTGATGGCTTCCATGGCAACGATCATTTCGCCCATTTCATCCACTCCGCTCTCAGCAGACTCTCGAGTGGAGGTGGCAATGTCCTTCGCATTGCCACTATGATCCGCATTGAGGGAAATCATGGACGCCATCTCTTCCAGAGCCGAACTCGTTTCCTCGAGCGAGCTCGCTTGTTCATTGGCACCCTCCGCGAGGTTCTGACTCGAGGCTGCCACCTGGGCAGAAGCATCGGCAATCTGCCTTGAAGCACTGCTCAGCACTTCAGAAACCGTTTTCAAGGCTTTCGACAAGGATCGCGAGAATAGAGTCGAATAAATGATCGTGATGAGTGCCACTAACACGGCAAGACCAAGCATCATTGCCGTTCGATTGTTGATTGAGTCCTGAGCTTGGGCCTCGATTTTCTGATTTTCGGCCGTTGTTTCTTTGACAACTTGGTCAATGAATTTGCGATGCTCTTCGTATTTGCTGCGTAGGCTTCCATAGACAATTTCGTTCACCTTATCCTTCTCTCCATTGTCTAATGCTGGTAGGAGCTTCTCGTTAATAATCGCATAGAATTCCAAAGCGGGTTTCTTCGAGTCATTAAGAAAAATCTGCTTCGTAGCGCTTTCCGGAAGTTCCGTTTTCCAAAAATCATGCCGCTGCAAATATTCCGCCTTGAGTCTGTCAAGGGTGTCTTTGAGGTCTTTAATTTTTGCAGGAGATGTTTCTCCAGCTAATTGAAGAGCAACAAGATAACTTTCGATGATGTAGGCGGGCGGCGGGAGAATATCTGCGATCACATCTTTCCCTCGAACGATATCTTTGTATATCGGACCATTAACCCTCAGAACGCTCAGCGTGTTGAATGCAAGAAAGCCAAATCCTATAAAAGATAAAACAAACAGGGCGATTTGAACATTAAGGCGTATACGAAGAGATTGGTGGTTCATTGGTCAAAGAGAGTTAGAAGTGTTGTTGCTAACAACGGCGCGGAACATCCCAAGCAGGTTCTCAATTTTTTACAACCCTCTTTTTGAATCGTTATCGACACAAATTTACCAAGGCTGTTATTCAGAAACCTGGTTGAAGAGGGACATATCCCAGAAATGGGAAGAGATACTTTTAGCCTGCGAGCGCTGCTTCAGTTTGGTCTGATCGTTGCAAGAACGCCTTTCGTGTTTTTTGAAACGGCGCCGATGTTCCAGAGTAGGAACCCGCCGCGAGGGCGCGGAGCGATGTTTTTTTCCAGTTGGAGCTGGCGTCTGATCTCGTCTGCGCCCCAGCCGTGTGAGGTGAGGCGATCCACGGCGATGCCGGGGACAATGGGAACGCCTCTGGGGTTGACGCTCGGGCTCCTCCAC
>JBEIMO010000058.1:0-10190 GCA_040378625.1 Verrucomicrobiia bacterium
AAACGGCTCCGACGGCGCCTTTGAGCTGATCCCAAGGATTGGCCGGGAAGGTTTTTCCGGTGCGGGTTTTGACGAGTTCCTTGAAGAGTTTGACGAGTTCTTTTTGGTCTTCAGCAGTGAGGTCGCTGTCCACGATGTCCTCATGGTATTTGGCGTGTTTGAATTCGTGGATGACGGTCTCGAATGGCTCGTGGTCTTCGCCTTCGCGCTTTTGCACTCCGAGCACGACATCGCCATACATTTGGACGAAGCGGCGGTAGCAATCCCATGCGAAGCGCTCGTTCTTGGTGGCGGTGGCGAGGGCCTTAACGGTCTCATCGTTGAGGCCGAGGTTGAGGATCGTATCCATCATGCCTGGCATGGAGTCGCGGGCGCCGGAGCGCACGGCCACGAGGAGCGGGAAGCCCTTCGCATCGCCGAATTTCGTGCCCATGATTTTTTCCATGTTGCGCACGCCGGCTTCCATCTGGGACTGGAGTTCCTTCGGATAGGTCTTTTTGTTGTCGTAGAAATAAGTGCAGACCTCTGTGGTGATCGTGAATCCGGGAGGCACTGGGAGGCCGATGCGGGTCATCTCGGCGAGGTTGGCTCCTTTGCCGCCGAGGAGGGATTTCATTTTTCCGTCGCCGTCGGCTTTTGCGGCTCCGAATGTGTAAACGTATTTGCCCTTTTTCGGGGCTGCGCTGTTAGTGGACTTGGTGGTTTTTGCCATAAAGTGAGCGGCAAGGTTTAACAAAAGCATTTGCAGTGTCAACGCGTGCCTGCATCGGAATTTGGGAAAAACAAGCCGAGCGGGAGATTTTGCCAAATTTTTCGCGCCGTGCGATAATACGGCATCCATGAAAGCCGTCGAAAATCTCACAGGGTCACTGCTCGTTGCACACCCCGACTTACGAGATCCCAATTTTCGGCGGACGATTATTTTTATTTCCGAACACAACAAGGACGAGGGAGCGAGCGGCTACGTGCTGAACCGCCCAATCAATGATGTCGTGCCCGATTTGCCAGAAGCCCCGGTTTTTTTTGGAGGACCTGTGGAGCCCGGAGAAGTGCTTCTCGCCAGCCTCCAATGGCGAGACAATCCCTCGCTCGTCGCCTTTCGCGCGTTTGTTGGTCCTGTTGATAAGGACGCTCTGAAAGGCTGGGAAGGGGGCCTTCGGATTTTTGCAGGCTATTCCGGCTGGATGCCCGGCCAACTCGAAAATGAGATATCCGAGAATACTTGGATCGTGCTCCCGCCCACGCGCGATCTCATCATGATGACCGATCCGGAGAACTGCTGGAAAAATGTATTAAGGTCCTGTGGGCCTCTCCTGCACTTGCTCTCCGAGGCGCCCGAGAATCCCGAGTGGAACTAAACACTCTAAACTTTCCAAGCAGCCGGGAACATTTGAGCCAGTCGTTCTTTGGGAAGTTGAGGGCCGATCAAGAGAATCACCGGCGTTCTCACTCGAGGAGATTTTCCAACGGGAAAAAACTGGACCTCATCGGACTTGTCCACTTTTTGAAACACAAAAAATTCAGAAGGATCCTCCTCAAAAACAACCAACCCTTTGGCGCGGATGACCTCCTCGGGAAGTTGATCCAACAACGCTAGAAATTCCTTCTTCGAAACAACCGAAGGCAACGTGAACTCGCAAGATGCGAAATGATGCGTGGAATGAGAGTGCTCCGCGTGGTGATGGCTGTGAGCGTGGCTTTCTGAAGTCTCCAAGTGCTTGAGCGACGCGTCGCAGGCCATGGCTGCAATCTCTGCCGCTAAGGCCACAGGATCCGTAAAAACTCCCCGCACGCCGCATTCGATGAGAGATTTTTCCACCGCTTGGAAACGCTCTTGGCCAATCGTGTCCTTGTGGGAAATCGAAATGTGGGAGGCCGTGCGGACCTGCTCTCTTTCAAGAGAATTGTGCCAAAGACGCTTTTGCCAGCGCTTGCCGTCGATGATCGATAATTGAATCGGTTGGGTGAATTTTTTCAGCGAAGGGTCCAAGGCAAGTGATTCTATCAACTGCGTCGCATCGGTGGTGCCATTGGTTTCAATAATCATCACACGATCTTCGCCGTGCTTGAAATTTTGCAACTCCTCCAAGAGTTGATCACGCGAACCGCAACAAACACAGTCTCCACTCAGGGCCTTGACCTCGAGAGCGAGATCTTCAAACTGCGCCGCGTCGATGCGGGCGTTCTGATAGTCATTGATGAGCAAGCCTGGGCGGATGTGCTGCGCCGCGAGGGCGGGCATCAAGTTTTTTAAAAAGGTTGTTTTTCCAGCACCAAGAAATCCAACAAGAAGAATAAGTGGCGTCATGGAACGACTATTGCACCACCTTGTGTAAAAAACAGCCCGTTATTGCTGGGTATCTTGCATGGCGAACGCGATGCGGCATCCCACGCTCGCCCCGTTACCATTGATATCATTCGCATTGCGGGCGGAAGACATCAATCCGCTGCCGTAGAAATCCCAAGCTCCTCCGCGCATCGTATGGTAGGTGCGCGAGTTATTGAAATTGTCCATGCACCATTCCCAAACATTGCCGCTCAGATCATAAATCCCGAGGTCATTCGCAGGAAAAGCATCGACCGGCGAAGTGAATTCGAAGTCGTCCACTTTGAGTTGTTGGGCGTAATTGCCGACGCCTTTGCGCGGCGGATAACTTGGTCCCCACGGGTAGCCGGGTATTTGCTTACTGCGCTCCGCCGGCGTTGCTTCTTCCTCATGAGGCAGGCCGATGGCCGCACTCCACTCCAGATCTGTGAGAAGCCGGTAAAATTGGTCCTCCCCAATCAGCCCCGCAGCGCGTTCTTTGGTGGTCAGCCAGAGGCAATAATCAATACAATCCTGCCACGTCACATTCACGACCGGATGAGTCGGGCTGGTTGGATTTTTCTGATCAGGAAACAAGACGTTTTTCTCTTTGCAGTAGAGTTCGTAGTCACCAACCGTCAAAGGAAAAATACAGACCAAATTCTTAAAGCGGGGGATCGGGACAAAAGGAAGCCCAACGCTGTTGAGATAAGGTTCCGATGCGGTGGCTTTCGGCATCGGTGTGGCAACCTTTGCTGCAGCATCATGGCTGACCTCTGCAAACGCTGCAAGCAAGCGGCGACGATCCCCGATTTTTGTGATGCCCAGATCCTTCAGATCGTTATCCGTCAGGTGTCCCAGGACGCTGTCATCGACACCTTCATCGAGAAAGTTTTTCAGAAGGTTCTCGCGTTTTTCCACACGCAAGATCGCCTCAAGTTGCAAAGTGATGTCGATAGTTATTACTCCTTCAAAAATTTTATCAAAACGCACTTTTTCCTCTCGCTCGGATATTTGCCCTGAAAATTCTTTTGAAACTACGAAAGGTTACAATTCTGTCACAAGACTTCAACTATTCATTTACCTACAATAGACTTTGCAAACAAATTAGCATTTTAACATACGCATGCTAATATTTAGCTGCAATTTTTCAGAAAACAAATACGCGTTTCATACTTACAAACTTTCCATATTTCTTTGCATGCTTAAGAAAAAATTTGCCTCTTTCATCACCCTTTCCCTTATTGCCCTCGTTTTTGCGGGTTGTGCGGTGATTCCAAAAGAGAAGGTTGTCGTGAGTGCGGCGGATCAAAAAATGGTTCTTCTTCGTGATGGACTGCCCGTGTGCATTTATCCCATTTCCACATCGAAATTCGGTTTGGGCGACAGGCCGGGATCCTATGCCACACCGATTGGCCTTCTGCGGGTAAAGCAAAAGATCGGCGATTCCGTAAAGCCGGGAACAGTCTTTAAGGGACGCAAACCCACTGGAGAAATTCTGCCGGTAGACGCACCAGGCCGTGATCCAATCGTCACACGTATTCTCTGGCTGGAAGGCTTGGAAGAACGAAACAAAAACGCCTTTAAGCGATATATCTACATCCATGGAACGCCCGAGGAGCGCAATCTGGGCCGAGCAGTTAGCTTCGGATGCGTGCGCATGAGATCGCGTGATGTCATCGACCTGTTCAATACCGTGCCGGAAAATACTCGGATTCTCATCACTCCGAATTCGCTCCCAGCGGAGTTGAAACACATCCGACCGCCGGGCTCCGAAAAGAAAACCAAGAAATGCGCGCCTGAGAAAAGCGAACAGTGTCCGCCTTCATCCAGCGCTTGCCCCAAACCCGCATCCCGCTAGAATATAGGGAATGTTATTTCGTTTCAGCGACATCCTTGTTTCGCCTGTTTTTCAAGGCCTGTAAAAATTCATGGAGCCACTTAAGACATCGATCATGAATCCCATGGAGGAGAGAATTTTATATAAATTCCGCAATGGCCTCCTTCTGGCAGAAGCACTCACACATCCGAGTATTTCGCTCGAGAGAAAAAACTATCCCTTCGATAACCAACGTCTCGAATTTTTGGGCGATGCCGTGATTCAGGTCACCGTCACCGAGCATCTTTTTCGGATGTTTCCCGATTTTGGCGAGGGGCAATTAACCAAACTCCGCACACGCATCGTGTCGCGCACCGCACTCCGTGAACGCGCCGCAGCATTGGATTTGGGGAGTTTTATCATGATGGGACGCGGCGAAGAAGCCAGCGGCGGGCGTGAGCGGGCTTCGACGTTGGCGGATGTTTTTGAATCCCTCGTTGGCGCGATTTATCTGGATGGCGGATTCGACGCCGCGCGTATTTTTACCCTGCGGCAAATGGAAGCTGTCTTCACGGAAATTGCGAACCAGCCCGAGGAGATCAACCCCAAAGGATTTCTGCAGGAGATTCTTCAGGCTATCGCTCCCTCGGCGCCGGACTATCAGATCATCTCCCAAAGCGGCCCTGAGCATTCCAAAAACTTTATCTGCTGCGTGGTGTGGCATGGTCAGGAACTCGGTCGTGGCTGCGGTTCCAGCAAAAAAGAAGCTCAGGTCGCGGCGGCGCAGGCGGCCTTGAGTGAAAAGCTCTGGCTGAATTCAAAGACTCCCGTCGCCTCCGAAAAAAAGAAGGCATCATGACCTACGACATTTCTCTCCAATCCGCAGGCCTTGCTGCAGGAATCCTGTTGATAATCGCGCATGCTGCCGGTCTGATGAACGTGCAGGCCGCCATGGGCATCGCCAAAGCTTTCCCTCGCTCACGGGCTGCCGCAACGGTGCTAATTGCCCTGGCTGGCATCTGGAGTTTTCTGCTCGTGCGGGATATCGACTTGGGGGAATTTTCCAAGCTGCGCCACATCATGCTTCTGGGCATCGCCGCCGGCGCCGTCCTCTCCTGGATGTTTGTCGAAGAATTTTTGGCTGTGCGCGCGCTTGGAATGATCCTCCTCCTCGCCGCCGAACCTTTGCTGGGCTCCGCCATTCTGCGCAATGAACCAACGCGTATTTTATTAGTCCTTCTGGCTTACGGATGGGTCATCGCCGGGCTGTTTTTTGTAGGCATGCCGTATCTAATGCGGGATGCAATCCAGTTTGCGTCGCAATCTTCGCTCCGCTGGCGTCTCGCCTGTTTGGGCGGCATTGTCTACGGCGCGGCGCTCATCCTTTGCGCTCTCTTCTGGTAAAAATCAAACGCCGATTTTTTCCTGAATGGCAGCGGCAATTTTATCGGCGTGCTGATCAATGATGTCCTGTTCGCGGCCTTCGATGAGCAGGCGGATTTTAGGTTCCGTGCCGGAGTAGCGCAGAAGAACTCGGCCTTTGCCATCCAACGCGGTTTCGGCTTCGGCCAAAAGAGACTGAACGCCTGAGAGCGTTTCCAAAGCAGGCTTTTCGCGCACTTTCAAGTTGCGCTGGGCCTGAGGGTATTTTTTCAAAACCTTTTTGAGTTCGCTCAGCGGCTTGCCGGTTTCAATCATCACACGAAGGATCTGCAATGCGCTCACGATGCCATCCCCCGTAGTTGCGTAATCGCGGAAGATCATGTGCCCGCTCTGCTCGCCGCCGACATTGTGTCCATCGCGAAGCATGGCTTCAATGACATGACGGTCGCCGACTTTTGTGCGAATGACGCGACCTCCGAGGGACTCGAGGGTTTCATCCAGACCGAAATTGCTCATGATTGTTGAAACCAACGCGCCGCCCTCAAGGCATCCACGCTGCAAATAATCGGTGGCGGCGATGGCCATGATTTCATCTCCATCGACCAATTCGCCATTTTCGTCTGCAAGCAGAACGCGGTCGGCATCGCCATCGTGCGTGATTCCGATATTCGCCTTGCAGTTTTTGACGAGTTGCTGGATTTGCTCCGGGTGCGTGCTGCCGCAATTCGCGTTGATGTTGGTGCCACTCGGATGGTTGTTGATCACGACGACATCGGCGCCCAGTTCGCGAAGAATGCAGGGGCTCGACTTGTAGGCCGCGCCATTTCCGCAATCCAGAGCGATGCGCAGTGACTCCAACGTCATCCCGCGAGGGAAGCTCTGCTTGGCAAACTCGACATAACGTCCCAAGGCATCGTCAATACGGTAGGCCTTGCCGATATTCGTGGCTGTCGGACGAATGTTTTCAATTTCTCCGCTGAAAACGAGATGTTCAATCTGCGCCTCGATTTCATCATCCAACTTATAGCCGTCATGACGGAAAAATTTGATGCCATTGTCTTCATACGAATTGTGCGAGGCGGAGAGAACGATGCCCGCATCAGCCCGAAGTGAGCGAGTGATGTAGGCCACGCCCGGTGTCGGCAATGGACCGATCAAAAGCGCATCGCAACCCAGCGAGGTCAGGCCAGCCACCATGGCATTTTCGAGCATGTAGCCAGAGAGGCGCGTGTCTTTGCCGATGACGATTTTCATGCGGCCCGTGCGCGAACTGAGGCGATGTTGACTGAAAACATGCGCGGCGGCGCGGCCGAGTTTGAGAGCGGTTTCAGCGGTTACGGGCTCGATATTCGCGACACCACGAACGCCGTCTGTTCCAAAAAGTTTTTTTGAAATCATTTAAAAATTGTGGGATTTGATTGGGTGAGACCTGCTGGAGTTGGCCTGCTAAAATCAAACCGGCCGGGAGTCCGGGCGACGTTCTGTTTGATAAGATACCACAGGGCGACTGCCAGTATCAGACTCGTGAGCTTTGCCTTCCAGTTGTTCAGGATGATCGCTTTCATTTTTTTCGTGGAGCAGGAGGTGGCTGAGGCGCTGACGGAATTTTTCAACGCTCAGATTTCTTTCAATCATGCCGCCGTGACAGATCGAAACCTGGCCGGTTTCTTCAGACACAACGAGCATCACCGCATCGGATTCCTCGCTTAATCCAAGCCCCGCGCGGTGGCGGAGGCCCAGATTTCGGTCGAGATCTTCCCGCTGAGTGAGGGGGAAAATACAGGCTGCCGCAACAATACGATCGCCGCTGACAACGACGCCACCATCATGAAGAACGGTTTTGGGATGAAATATCGTGAGTGCCAGTTCCTTTGAAAATTTTGCATCCAGCGGAACGCCGGTTTCGATGACAGCCTTGAGATTGATGTCCCGCTCGACGGCGATGAGTGCGCCAAATCCTTTACTGGCGAGCTCAAACACAGCGTCCGTGATGTGTTCAATCGTTTCTTTTTCACCAAGCGTTGAGGAAAAGAAACGATGGCTGCCAAGTTCCGTGAGCGCGCGGCGAAGTTCGGGTTGAAAAATGACGACCAAGGCGATGGCGAGGAACACCGAAATACTCCGCAGCAACCAGCCGATCACTTCCAAATTCAAAAGTTGGGAAACGAGTGTGAGAGTTAAAAAAATCAAAGCGAGTCCGATGAGGATACGCGCTCCGTGGGTCCCGCGAAGGTAGGTGTAGATGTAATAGATGACGATCGCGAGAATTCCAATCTCGACACCGGACGTCCACTGCTCACGCAGGAAAATGGCTGTTTGTTCAAGCATCACCCAGAATCGCCTCCGTCATTTTAAGAGCTTCGTTGTGAGCTTTCACATCATGCACCCGCAGAATCCGTGCCCCACGTTCCCGACAGAAAGAAGTGAGCGCCACACCGGGCCAGAAGCGGTCTTCCATTTGGGATGATCCAGCTATCCACCCGAGAAACGATTTGCGCGAGACCCCGACGAGTAATGGACGGCCGAGCTCAAGAAACTGCGTAAGATGACGGAGCAACGCGCTGTTATGCTCAGGCGTTTTTCCAAAACCAATTCCTGGATCAAGGGCAATAGTCATCGGGTTTATGCCAGAACCTACGGCGTGGTTCAAGGCGTGTCGAAAAAAATCCCCGACCTCGGAAACAACATCATGGTATTTCGGCGCCATCTGCATCGTGCGTGGTGTCCCCTGCATGTGCATCACCACCACACCCGAGCCTGCTTCGGCGGCTACTTTCGCCATTTCGGGATCGCCCTGCAGACCGGTGACGTCGTTGATAATATCCGCTCCGGCGTCCAACGCCGCCCGAGCAACTTCAGCCTTACTGGTATCAATCGAAATCAACACCTGACTGGTCTCGCGGATCGAGCGGATCACTGGCAGCACACGCCGCATTTCCTCGTTCGCAGATACGCTCTGCGCACCCGGCCGAGTGGACTCGCCACCAATATCAAGTATGTCCGCCCCTTCCGCAACGAGCCGCAGACCATGGTCACACGCGGCGGCAGGATCAAGAAACGATCCGCCATCCGAGAACGAATCGGGCGTGGCATTGATGACGCCCATGATCATTCCCCGTCGCGTCAGATCCAGCGTTCGATCCCGGAGTTTCCAAATCACTTTTTAATGCGGATCGAGGCGGAGCGGCCGTGGGCGTCGAGGCCTTCGATGGCGCTGAATGTCTCCAAATGCGGCAATGAGGCGCGAAGGGAAGGCTCGTCATACATCACCACGCTCGTGCGGCGCTGGAATTGATCGACCGTGAGGCCGGCAAAAGATTTGCCTGCGCCACCGGTAGGCAGCTCATGGCTGGGACCCGCAAGAAAATCTCCAGCGACCACGGGCGACATTCCTCCAAGGAAGATAGCGCCGGATGTTTGCAACTGGAGTGAGATTTCACCGGGGTCTTGCGTCGCAATGGCGACGTGCTCGGCCGCATAGGCATTGGCCAGGCGGACGGCCTCATCCATATCCTCCACCAGAATAAGGCGTGTGTTTTTGAGGGCCTTGGCCAACTCCGCCGCACGCTTTGAGAGCTTCGTCTGACGTTGAACGGCTTTTTCCACGCCGGTGAGGATTTTTTCGGAATCCGTGAGAAGGATCGCCTGACTGCCGTGACCATGCTCCGACTGCGCGAGCAAATCCGCAGCGATCCATTCGGGATTTGCGGTTTTGTCAGCGATGACCAAAACCTCGCTCGGGCCAGGCAAAAGATCGATGGCGACTGTGCCAAAAACCTGACGCTTCGCCTCGACCACATAGGAATTTCCCGGGCCAAAAATCTTTTGCACGGGGCGGATCGTTTTGGTGCCGAAAGCCAGTGCGCCGATCGCCTGAGCACCCCCAACGCGATAAATTTCGGTCGCCCCGCAAAGGGAGAGCGCGGCCAGCAAAACAGGATGCACACGGCCATCCGGGCCGGCGGGCGTCACGGCAACAATCTCAGGCACACCAGCGACTGCGGCCAGCGTGCAGGTCATGACGGCCGTGGAAACCAATGGCGCGGTGCCGCCGGGACTGTAGATTCCCACGCGGCGGAATGGATCAAACCGCTCGCCAACAACGGCGCCCTGACGGTTTTTCATGAACCAGCTTTTGCGCAGGCTGCGTTTGGCAAACGCCTTAACGTTCGCCCGTGCAGCGTCGATGGCTTTTTTCGCATCGCTGGGAAGGCTGGCCAGCGCTTGGGCGACTTCCGCTGGAGTAACGGGCACTTGGCGTGGCTCCAAATCCGGACCGCCAAATTTTTTTACATACCGCACCAAGGCGGCGTCGCCTTCGGAGACAATAGCAGAAAGGATTTCCCCGACCGAGGCGCAGACTGCTGGATCCGAGACAAACCGGCGGTTCAGTTCAGCCACCTGCTTGGCATAACTCCGGTCTTTCGGACGAAGAATTTGCATCAGCGCCAACTATTTAACGTAAGCTACAATGATCGCCGCGATGAAGATGTTCACCAGGGCGAGCTCAAAGAAGAAATACCAGCCGAGCTTCATCAATTGGTCGTAACGGAAACGCGGAAGAGTCCAACGCACCCAGATGAACAAGATCAGAAGGGCCACGACCTTGGCAAAAAAGACGCCAATATTGATCAATCCAAAGAAAACGCCGGGAAGCCCAGGCAGCGAGCCGTCTGGAATAAG
>JBEIMO010000059.1:0-10104 GCA_040378625.1 Verrucomicrobiia bacterium
CGCTTCCTCGTATGGCATGACTTCCGGGTCGGAGCGGAACTCTGCAAACTCTGGCGTATAAAGCTCCATGCGTATGGGCAGTCGGCGAAGTGCATATTTTTGCGGACCTCCGGGTGTGCCGACTTTTAAGTTCCAGATTTTTTGGCCTTCGAGTGACAGCACAAAGGCGATGAATTCCTCAGCAGCAGCACGATTCGGGGCGCCCCGCAAAAGAGCGATGGGATCAACTCCAACGGAGGACCCTCCGATCGGCGTGAGGTATTGCAACCGCGAGGGAGAGTCGGCGGTTTTAACGGCTTCACTCTGAAACCTGCCGTAAAAATCAATGCACATCCCAATCGCGGCATCGCCGAGCGAAACATCCATCGGGATTTTTGGCGCTGAATCGGTGAAGTAGCGTGCATTCGCTGAGGCGGCCTGAATGATCTGCAGTCCGCGCGCCCAGCCAAGCGCGAGAATGCTTTCATGCTCACTCCCTGTCACCCGGACAAATTCTTGCATCTGTTGCTGGATGACCATTTCAAAGGCCTTGGCGACCGATCCACTCTTTGTCGGATCGGCAAGAGCAACCTGTTTGAAGAACAGCGGATTTGTTAAGTCCACCCATGCTGTTGGCGTCGCCGAAACAGCGAGGCGTTGGAGCGAATCAACATTGTAGCAAATTCCGAATGATGACAGACACGCGCCGATCCAGCGGCCTTTCGGATCATAGAATGTTTCTCCCGAAATTTTTTGTGGGATGGAATTTTCAAAAAACCAATCGGGACGGGCTTGAATGACCTCACTTGAAACAAGGCGACCCGCTGCGGCCTGAAGTTCAAAATCATAGGCGCCTCCGCCAAAAAAGAGGTCGATCCCAATGCTGGTGTTCGATTCTAGAAAAGCCCGCCGAGCAGCCTGGGCAGGCATTTCTTGCACGGAATCGAGAGATGGCTTGATCTGCGGATTATCAAAGGAAGCCGCAACTTCTGGCGTCCAGCGGCGGCCTTGCGATTTCCAGAAATGTTCAAATGCGCCGAGATACTCTCCAGCGAGATACCTCGATATTTCACTCGTTCCACCCGGGAGTCGCCAATCGATGCGGATCGAGCGGCCAGTTTTGTTTTTGTAATATTCTACAAAAGCGCTGGTGAACTCATGTCGCACGGCCTCGTTGTGCGGTGAAATGATGACCAATGTCTCATCCGCTTGAGCAAGGAGGTTCTGCTCCGGCTTCAAGGCGAATGGAACGGCGATGACCAAAGCAAGCGCAGCCAACACCAGCAGAATTCGCCAAGCTTGGGAGCTGTCCTTTTTAGCCATGCGTTTAATCAAGGTTTGATAACCACCACGTCATCCGGACTCACGTGGGCATGGAATTCTTGGCCTGGTCTGCGCGCCGAGGGATGAGGGTTTAGCTCAATGATTTTTAAATGCTGCAACGCTGCCGCAAAGCGGTATTGAGCCACCTCGCCGAGATAAATCGATTCGCCAATTTTGCCTTGGAGGGAGTTGATCTCTGCCCGATCTCCGCGAAGCGTCCAGCTCTCGGGGCGAATCGAAACGACGGCGCTCTCACCAATTACTGGCTTCCAGTCGGAATCGGCTAAAACGCCCTCAAACACGCCCAGCGCGGCTTCAACGGTCACTCGCCCCTCATGGGTCGAACGAATTTTTCCACTAATGAAATTTGTTTCTCCGATAAAATCTGCGACGACTTTTGTGAGCGGACGCCGATACACCTGCTCGGGCGTTCCCACTTGCGCGATGCGACCGTCTTCCAGAATCGCCATGCGGTCCGAGATCGACAAAGCCTCCTTCTGGTCATGCGTCACGTAAATCGCGGTTAAACCGAATTCCTTGCAAACACGGCGGATTTCGGTGCGCATTTCCAAGCGCAATTTCGCATCGAGATTGGACAGAGGTTCGTCCAGCAGCAAGCAGCGGGGACGAATCACCAGCGCCCGAGCCAAGGCCACGCGCTGTTGCTGACCTCCGGAAAGTTGGGCAATCTTTCGGTCGGCGTATTTTCCCATCTGCACGGAATCCAGTGCCTCTTGAACGCGCCGATGGATTTCCGCTTTCGCAATCCGCCTCTCCTCGAGTCCGAATGCCACATTTTTGGCGACGGTCATGTGAGGCCAGAGCGCATAGCTTTGAAACATCATGCCCGTATTGCGCTTGTGCGGCGGAAGCTTGGTCACGTCGTCCTCTCCAAACAGAATTCGGCCTTCATCCGGCACATAGAATCCGGCGATATTCCGTAAAAGGGTCGTCTTGCCGCATCCGCTGGGCCCCAGAAGAAAAAACAACTCGCCCGGCTCGATCTTTAAAGTGACGCCATCGAGGGCCGTCACTGGGCCGAATTTTTTCACCAACTTCTCAATTGTTATGGCAATCATATCCGTTCAGCGCGCATGGATTTCTGTAGAGGCATTTTCATCATTTAGTCACAGATTTCACAGAGTCACACAGAGAAAGAAAAGAGTGCAGAAAATATCGCTCGACGTCTTTAGATTTCGGGAATGCGGAAGTGCTTTTCCAGGTGGGCCTCGAGTTCGGCCATGGTGGATTCCAGTTTGTGGTGAAGTGGCGTGGGGTCGGGCGTGGTGAGTGCATTCGCGCAGCGTTGCGCGAGCGATCGGTTGGGATTGGTTTCTGCGATTTGGTTTAGCAATCCATTTACGGTATCGACTCTTTGCCGTGCCTCGCGGATTTTTTCCAATGCGGCTTCTTTTGTTGTTTCTCCTTTTTCCAGGAGGACGAGTTGACGGCAATTAAACAACCGACACCGTGCCGGCCGGTCCTCATAAATTACGCACGAGCCATTCTGGTGCGCCGAACAGGGTTGAAGGAAAAACGCTTGTCCCTTTTTGCTCCTAACTTTGATGCCCTTTGCCGCCAATTGCCTTGCCGAATCGCCCTCCTGCAACTCCACGGAATGAAAAAGCACCCCATCGCAACACATTCCACACGCTCCGCAAATGGGGTCAGTCCCGCATTCTGTCATGCTTTGAGGCGTTTTGAGAGTTCATTCGAGAGCGTTCCGCGTTTTCCTGCATGTAATTCCGCAGCGATCCACGCCATGCTCATCGAGGTATTTTTTCTCAACTCTACGGCCAAGTCGATCTTGATGGGATGCGATTTCCGTTCTGATTTCAGCTTTTCAACGTCCCATCCCTGTTTGGCGAGAAATTCGGCGATGATCCGTCTCGCTTTCACCTCCATTAATTCATCGCGCTCAAGTGCTCGAAGTGACTCGGATTTTGTCGTTCGACCTGCGATTTTTGCCTCCAATTTTCCAGCAAAATCGGGCGCGCCAAAATGCCAACCGCGCCGGATTTTTTTCAACATCTCCTCATCATCGCCCATTCGGCGGCGTTGTTCGGTGAGTGCCAAAAACTCGCGCCTCGCCTCACCATTGTCCGCGTGCAACCCGAGTTCGCCCAGCAGGCGTTGGGTTTCCAGCCATTCTGGTCTCTGGCCTGGCGCCTCCAAATAGAGAGGCAGACTGCTCCAGGGATATTCCGAGAGCCATTGGTCCGGATTCAAAAGCCCTGCCCTCGCTGGATTGAGATGCACGTAGTCGCAAACGGTGCGAAAATAAAACGGATCGGATTCGTCAATGATCACCGATTTGTAACGGCCTGCAAACAAGTGTCCGCGTAGTTGGTGGCGGGCATTAAATCGTTGAGTGTAGGTGCCCAAAAACCATTTCATGCCAGCCACCAGAGTCGGTTGCGGCGTTTCAACGATCAGGTGAAAATGATTGTTCATCAAGCAATACGCATGAACCCTCCAACCGGTTTTTGCGCAAGTATCGGCCAGCGTTTTTAGAAAAGTCTTTCGGTCATGGTCATCCCGAAAAATGTCCTCTCGCCGATCCCCGCGACTCATCAAATGATAAATCGCACCATCATACTCGATGCGTAGTTGTCTTGCCATGTCGTAAGAGTATCGAAAAGTCTAAAAACGTCAATATGCGGGACCGACCCCAAATTTCAGGAGGGTTACTTGATTTCCACAAGTCGGCCGTTGGTTTTATTGGCGAGGCTTTTCATTTCGCTGGCGTCTTCCTTTTTGGCTTGGAAGGCGATGAAGTTGATCCGGCAGGATTGGGTTCTTGGAAATTTCTCTTCGACGAGTTTGTGCAGTTGATCCCAGGGAATGGTAGTCATGCGGTTGCCGGTCTTTTGTTGGAAGCTCCCATCGGAGATGAGGTAGATGACGTCCGGTTTCATTTCTGCGGCGACATCCAGCACGCCGGCCAGACCTCTAGGGTTTGAAACAATATCTTTTGCGTTGGCAGGCATTGTGCCTTTATCGACCCACTCAGTTTCCACCCACTTTTTTGCGGCGGAACGGTTGTTGTCGGTCGCGGGAACGAGTTCTTTGCTGAAATTTTTGTAGTTCTGGGTGAATTGGATGATTCCAAACCGCGCTGTAATGGGAAGTTTTTGAATGAGGATCAATGTCTCTTGTTGGATTTTTTGAAGCGGCATTCCGGATTGTGCCGCTTTGTTGGCGACGCTTGATGAGACGTCGAAGAGGAGCAGGATGCGTTCGCCGTTGGATTGGATTCCCAAAAAACTCGTTCCTTTGTCGCCAAAACCACCCCCTCCTGCCGATCCGCTTCCAGAGCCTGATCCCATGGCGCCTATATTGGACATGGAGGCGATTTGATCGGATATCAACTGCGCAGGATCCAGTGGCATCATTTGCTCGATGGAAAGTTTCGGTAAATCCGGAAGCGCGAAAGCAGTGGGTCGCGAGCTTTGCATTTTGTCGCTGAATGTCGGTTTGGGAGCAATGGCATCGAGGGCCGCCATGTTCATCTTGGCCTCGCGTTTCTTGGCAGGAAGACGCACGTCGCGCGTGGCTTTGAATTCCGCTGGGGGAGGCGTTAGATAGCGTGCCACGACAACAATGCCTGCGATTATCCCCGCAGCCACGTGCAGGCCGACACTGATTAATAAAATGGAGACGAGAAGTCGGCGTCTCGCGGATTTTTGCGGTGCTATCTGTGTGCTGGGAATACTCATTCTTCCTCCTGTTCTGCACCGGCAAAAGTGACGCCGGTTATTCCCGCGTTGGCGCAGACGTTCAGCACATCAACAACTCGCTGGTGCGAGGCATTGTCTGAAACATCGAGCGTGATCAGTGCCTCTGTTTTGTTGGCATCAGCAGATTCCTTGAAACGTTTGAGCGTTGCGAGCAAGGCGGTAAGCTCGGTGCTATCGGGTTTATCGATTGGGAGGTCGTTGAGAATAATCTGACCATTGTCTGAAATCGTGATCCGTTGTTCATCGGGAATATCGATAGCTTCCTGCTGCGCCACGGTTCCTGGCAGCGTCATATGCATGTCTGCTTCTGGTTTCACAGGCTTCGACGTCAGGATGTAGAAAAACAAAAGTAGAAAGCAGACATCGATCATGGGGGCGATTTGAAGTTCGATCTGCGGATGCTCGATGCGTTTCATTTTTGAATAACTCCGAAGATGACATCCACCGCGCCGGCTTCACTCGCAATGGACATGACCTCTTTGATTTTCTTGCCCGGCGTTGCGGCATCCGCCCGAACAGAAAGTTTGAGCGGGGGATGATCTTTGAAGCGTTGCTTGAGGTGAGTTGTGAGTTCTTTGGCGGTGACCGGTTGGCTTCCGCTGAAAAACTGGCCCTTCGCATCGATGTTGACGATATCGCGATCGCCTTCATCTGTGGGGATCTTGCCCGATGCGGCCACGGGAACTTTGATATCCATCAACTTATCGCTCTTCGTGATTTTTCCAGCCAGCATGAAGAAAAAAAGAAGAAGCAATGTGACATCGATCATCGGGGCAATTTGCAGCCCGATTTCCTCATGCTGAACCCTTCGAATGCGGCGTCGGGTCGTGGTCATGTCCGTTTAAGGAGTGGTTTGGCTGTGCGCCTCGCCAGTGAAGAGATCGAGGTGGTGGGACAGGGCTTTGTGGACATCAGCCATGTTGCTCGTCAACAATCCGCGGAAGTAAAAGTAGAGAAACATCGAGGGGATCGCGAGCAAGAGTCCTCCGCCTGTTGCAATCAGCGCCTCGCCGATACCTTTTGCCAGATCGGTGGCCTCGGCTTTTCCTGCCGTGAGTGCGCTGAAGCTCGTGATCATGCCGGCAACAGTTCCTAAAAGGCCGATCATTGGCGCAAGAACAGCAAAGGTGTTCATGTAGTTTACGACCACCATCATTTTTGTTTCCTCCCGGAAGCAGTCATCGGCGACAGCATTCTCCATCGCATTTTTGTTATACATATCGCGTTCGAAATTTGCCTTCATCAGAGCCCCAGAGAGGATCGTTGTGAGCAAGCACGGGTTGGCATGGCAAAAATCATAAGCGGACTGAAGCTCGCGTTTGGCCATCAGGGCATTGAGGTTGCTGACCACGTTGGGAGGCATGAGTTTTGACTTTCGAAACATCAGGAAACAATAAACGCCCAAAGCCACGACCGCGACGGAGCAAAGGGCAATGATGTGCATGATCGGGCCACCTTCGTGGTAGAGGTCGAGTAGGCTTTTGTCACTCGCCACGCCCATCGCGGAGGCGGTGGATGGTGTGCAGGAAAGAATGAGTCCGGTCAGGAGTAAAAGTGCACTCCAACGAGTTGTTCTCTGTGAGGTGTTAGTTTTCATGAGTTCTTTTTGGATGTTTTTTTCTTCTTAGGTTTTTCGGAAATGGATTCCTGTGTTGAGGGGGCTTGTTCTGAAGGGGATTTTGTTTCGATGTTGTCGTTCAGTTGATCTGGCGGGGCTTTGACGAGGTAATCTCTGGCGTTAGCAGCGAACCGTGTTTCCGGATAAAAGCTGATGAGGTCGCGGGCTGTTTCTGCGGCGAGGCGTGATTCGTTGGATAATTGATAGACGGAAACCGCGCCCCAGAGGCCTTGAGCCGCTTGCTCGGAGTAGGTGCCATAAAACAGACAGGGAAACAAATAGAGTGCGAGGGCTTCATCGTAGAGGCGATGGCGTTCGGGAATGACAAGCGCGTCATCCTTCCAGCGGGGGTTATCTTTTAAAAAATCCTTAAGTTTTTTCTCAGCCGCTTCGGCCATTAGGAGCTTTGATTCCAAAATAAGCGTCGGATTTTCAGTTTGCGAGGCGATCTGTCCCGCTTCCTGAAGCGCTTCTTTTAGGTTTCCTGCAGCCATGCTGGCACGAATCCTCCCAGTCCGTGCACGCGTTCGATCTTGAGTATCCCAGGCCTCAGCCTCAATTCGTTCAAAAATTTCAACAGCTCTGATCGCGTAAGATTTCTTCTTAGACTTGATGAGTAATTCACCAAGGCGGCAGCCAATTTTTCCGGAAGGTGATCGCGGAAAATGCAGCCAGCGTGAAAACTTCGTCCAATGCTCCTCGAGCTCTTTGATTTGATCCGGAGTTGCTAATTGGAGGAATTCTTTCAAATCCTTTTCGGCCTGAAATTCAATCGTCTCAATATCAGCTAACTGGATTGTAACAATTGCGCTCGGTTGCTCTTTCTGGGAAGGAACCGTCGAGGTGAGTGGAACTTTCAATCGGAGTGTCGTCTCGTCTGCTGTGACAATTTCTCCGCTGCGCAAACTGCCGTTTTTTAAAGTTAAAACATCCTGGGCGTGACAGGCTGCTCCCAGAATCAAAATGAGTGCGAGAGCGGTTTTCATCCTTTTTTGGAATCCTCGGAAGATGTTCCTGAGACGTTGAGTGCCTCCAGTCGTTGTTTGGCGTGAGCTGTTTCGCTGAATTCCGAAAATTCGGGATCGCTGGTGAGCTCTAAATACGTCCTTCTTGCACTCACAGCATCCTGAAGTTTTTCAAACGCTTCGCCGCTCCGGAGATAAGCCTTCGCAACCCATGGCTTCCAACGTTTGTGCATGACATAGACACGTTGAAAATAGGGGATCGCCAGATTCGGCTTTCCGGCATTCATGTAGATTTCACCGATCATGCAGAGGGCTTCGGCTTTTTCCTGCCCGCTGGATGTTGGGTTTGTCAGGACGGCTTCCAGCACGCGGTGCGCCTCTTTATCGTTGTTGCGCTTATCCAGAATTCGCGCTTGGGCGAGCATGGTTTGACCAAAGATGACCGAGCCGAGCTTTTCTTTTTCGAAGCGGACGAAGTAATCCAAGGCCGCTTTTTCATTGCCCTTCTTGAGTTCATGTTGGCCGAGGGCAGCGAGGATCCGGTCTTTTTGAAGCGCCTTCGGATTCCAGCGCATAGTCTCGCGAAGAAGTTCTGCGGACTCTTTGTCTTTTCCGGTTTCCGCAAGCGCCGTTGCAAAATCCAACAACAGGGCTGGATTGGTTGATTGAACGGCTGCCAACTTGTTGGCTTCCAGAAAAAGGGCCCGCGCTTTCGAGGGATCGGATTTTTTAAACGCTTGGCCCTGGGCATGCAGGAGGCGCGTGGCAAGCGTCTTCTGGTCTCGCTTTTGGGCATCTGCTGTCAGATCGCGAAGCTTTGCCAGATAAGCGTTTGATTTGTCTGGCCCTTTATACATGCGGGCCAGCGAGGAAATCAGGTCATCGACTGACACGATCTCCGGGTTGTTTCCATGATCCAGAATTGCCTTCCAATAAATCTCGAGAGCCTTTTCGGGCTGGTCCTTCTGGCGGAAATACCAACCCAAATGCCCGATTGCCTCGGCGATACGTGGGGATTGTGGATTTTTAGCGATAAATTCCTGCATGAGGGCGCGGAACTTATCGTATTGCTCCATCGCCTTGAGACCTTCTGCAGTCCGAAAGACGGCTTCCTCGTAGAGTTTTTTATCGGTGGAGGGAATCGCGCGAAAAACGCTAAAGGCGTCGTCCATGAAGCCTTCATTCATCAGCGCATTGCCAAGAAGAACACGGGCTTCGTTGTTTTCAGGTTCACCCGGAAATCTCTCCAGGTATTCGTGAAGTTCATCGATAGCGGTGCCGTATTTGTCCATTTGTTGGGCGCAATAGGCCTTTCGGTAAGTAGCTGCACCGCGATAACGGCCTTTGGGGTTGGACTTGAGATAGTCATCCATTGCCGTGCGGCATTTCTCGAACTGCTTGTCAAAAGACCATGCCATCCCAATCCAATAAGCCGCGTCATCCGCAAGGTGGTGCTTGGGATATTTCGCTAAAAAATCCGAGAGGATCGCCTCGCTCTCCTGATTTTTTTCCGACTGAAGTAGGGTAAAGGCCTGCATGAACCTAGCGCGAGGAGTCGCTTCCGCAGACGGAAAGCGCTTGGCTAAGGATTCGAATGCCGAAGCCGCCTTTTCATATTCGAGGCTGGCCTGGTAGGCCTCTGCTTGCAGAAGGAGCGCCTCGGGAACGAGTGGCGATGAGGGAAATGATTGAATGAAAACCTGTGCGGCACTTGCGGATTTCGGCCAAGCCTCCAAGGCATTCCAGCAGCGGATCACATTGAGAGAAGCCTGCTCAGTAGTTTTGTCCTTGGGAAGATCGGCAACCATCTTTTCCATGATCAGTGCCGCTTCCCGGTATCGCTTCATTTGCAGATAGGCATTCGCCAAGCGAAACCGCAACGAGGAATCGAAGCCCTCGGTTTTGCGGAATTTTTCCAACTCATCGCCCACGTCGCGTATTTGTTTTTTGAGTTGGAGTGAATGGAATGAATCCCCTGAAACCTCGGAGAGCTTGATGTTGAGTCCAGCGAGTCGGTCCTCTTGATGTGTCAGCAATTTTTGAAAAGGCCAAACGAGCTGAAGGCATGATATGGCATTGCGATATTCAGCCTGTTCCAAAAAGACATTGCCCAATTTTAGAGTGAGCATTTGAAATGAAATAAGCTGGGTGATTTCGTTTAATCTGACGGATTCCTTCCGAAGGAAATCCATGGCGTTTTTGTAATCTCCGGCTTCGGTCAATGCATGGAGTTGCAGGACTTTTATTCGACTTTGATATTCTGCGGGGAGAGATGAAGCGACGTTTTGGAAATGATTGGCGGCTTCGCGAAAACGTCCTTCCGCGATCCAGGCCGTTCCAATAAGGATATTCGCATCATGCGCTCTTGTGGTGGCCATTTTTTGTTTGGGGTCTGAATCTGCAATGAACTTCTGCAGTGCATCGCGCGCTTGTGCATGGTCCTTGATTTGGAGGTAGGAAACGCCGAGCCAAAATTGGA
>JBEIMO010000060.1:0-10098 GCA_040378625.1 Verrucomicrobiia bacterium
AGAGCACAGCAAGAATCATGCCTATTCCATTAACCGAAAACAGGTTGATTTGTTTTTAAGGGACGACTAATTGGTTGTCTTGTTCCGGCCGATGCCACTGACTTCTTTGGTGATCTCGATTTTTTCAATGTCCTGAAACCTCACCTCGTGGACATGGGACATCCCGATCAGGCCGGTGGTTTCGGTGAATCCCGACGGAGAAATCGTGACGCGGTCGTTAATGGCGGCGAGGGACACATAGAGCAGCGCCGCTCCGACGAAAATCATGGTGAGTCGGATTCGCTTGGAAAATCGAAACCAGCCATCCGTGCGCTTGGGGACGAACCTCGAGCCATAAATCAAGGAGCAACCGCCGAGGACCAATGCTGCTGTGACCCAGAGCGCGATGCTGAAGGTGGTGACATCGCCATTGATTTTTTGTCAACGCAACCGCTCAGCTAGAGGCAAAGGGGTGCAATACCTAAGAGTTGGATTTTTTTCATCGGTTGAAAAAGTGCAGAGTCAGGGTTGGTGCGCCTTGGCTTTGTCTTTGAGAGCCAGGAGGCCAGGATCGTTCGGCGCGAGCTTCAAAGCCTCGTCGTAATCGGAGACGGCGCCGTTCCAATCGCCTGCTCGACGACTGGCGATGCCGGGTTTGAAGCGGTCAAACTCTCCGGGCGCACGAAGGAAAGAGCTATGTCATTGACCGCAAGAAAAATGCACGCGGCAAATAGGATTGCGCAGCGGGCTTTCACGAAGAATTCAGCGTTGTTTTTTCGCCGTATGCGTTGCGGTAACAGTCAAAGCCAACCCTCCCCGTGCGGCAAAGGCGCCGCGAACGGTCATGCTTTCAGGTGCGCAGGCACTGACAAGGTCATCGAGGATGCGATTTACAATCTGTTCGTTGAACGACGGCGTGTTTCGGAATGAAGCCAGATAATACTTGAGCGACTTGGTTTCGACGCAACGAGCGGCAGGAACATATTCAATGAGCAACTCGGCGTAATCAGGCTGACCGGTCACCGGACACAAAGACGAAAAATCACGGGTATCCACTCGGATCACGTATCCACGCCCAGGATGCGTATTGGGAAACGATTCTAAAATATCTACGGAAGGCGTTTGAGGAAGTGCGGAAGCGTTTCCCAGGAGGTTCAGACCTTTTTTTACAGACTCTTTGCGCGTCGATTTTTTCATGATGCCTGAGATTGGCAGAAATTCTTGCGAGGGTCACGCCTGGCTATTTCGGAGTTTGCGCCGAATGAACCGATGCGACGCATCCGATCGATTCTGAAAAACGGCGAATATTTAAAAACATTTGGCTTGCGGTGAGGCGCTGTGTGAAGCAAGGATGCGCGAAAATGGCTGTATGAATCAGAACTCGGACGCACCCGCCGACCTCTCCGGATTGGAGATGGACCTCGCTAAAAGCTTTCAGCCCTCGTGGGTCAAGGAGTCATCCTCCCCTGACAAAAACGCCCGCTTGGCCGCTCAATCACAAGAGTTCGAGCGTGAAGACAGGTCTCACCGTTCTTCTGATAATTGGAAAGCCCGAGGCGATCGCGATCAACGCAGACCGGCACGCCCACAGCGCCGCGAAGATGATCGCGGAGCGAAAGCGCGACCAACTGGCGAGCGACGTCCGACCGACAGCCGCAATCAGGGCCAACGCCGCGACAACCGTCCCGAGCGTCAGGGCGACCCTCGTCGCGACAGACCACCAGAACCGCGCGAGGCTTTACTGGAAGGCTGGGAAATCAAATTTATTCCTGAACCACGCGGCATCGAAGGTCTTGCAAAGCAGATTAAATCGACCGCGAAAGCGTTCGGCATTTTTGAATTGGCACGATTGGTTCTCGAAAAATCTCCACGTTATCTGGTCGAGTTCCACCGCAAGTCAGGGCCGAACCTTTTCCGCTGCACTGCGGATGAAACGCTTTGGCTGAGCGAACGGGACGCCGTAGCGCACATTCTCTCCAGCCAGTTCGATAAATTTTACACGCGCGAACGCGTTGCTGTAGAAGCACCGAAGGGCGTATTCCCGTTCATTGCCCAATGCGGCATGAGCGATGTTCTCATCGGTCCGCCGAATCACCACGACTACCAATTGAAAGTCCGCAAGCTGCACAGCGAGCGGTTCTCCAACGTTCCCTTCGATATTTATAAAGCCCGCATCAAGATGGTGCGTGACGAGGAATCGATCCAGAAATGGAAAGACGAGCAAAGTTTTCAGGACGTTTTTCATCCGGTAGAAACTCCCGAAGGAACCGAGCCTCTCACCTTGAAAAATCAGGCCGAAGCCGAGTTGCACTTTTTACAAAACCACGCATCCACTGCGGTTGTGGCTGCAGGCGATAAGTTCACCGTTCCCGGATCCGCTGCAGTCAATGATTCGGCGCCGCTCATCCTACTCTTTGTTCGCCGCGAACTCGATAACCTCATCCGCTTCCCGCTTCCTCTAGCGCATGTGATCGGTCAAGAACTCGGCGCTCGCGGGCTTCAGATTTTTAAAGGGGGAGACAATGTCACCTTCATTTCCATCGCTCGCCCACGCGCACTGGATCGCCAGGCAACGCCTGTTTCAGAAACGTTGGCGGCAATCCTTGATTATCTGGAGAGCAACCCGCGCGTTCCTCGCGCTGAACAATGGAAGGCCCTCCTTGCCCTTCCGCAACTTGGTCCCGATGCTGATGCCTCAGCCCGCGAACAAACTTTGCTGAAAGAACTTTTCTGGCTTCTGCATCAAGGCCACGTCATCGACTACGCCTCCAAAGGCCTCGAAATCGCCCGCAAGGCACCTGCCCGGGAAAAACCCGCTCCTCCTGCTGCAACATCCGAAGCAGACAAGACGCTTGGTTAGAAAACATTTTAGCGGTGGCTCAACGGACTGACGATTGGGTCCTGCGAGACGATGACCTGGCGATTCACTCGCTCCAGTAACTCTTCAGTAAAGCATCCTATGCCGTTGCCAATTCGGCGGCGTGGTGGTTGGCCACAGGAAATGCAACTGGTTCCGGGTATTCGTAGATTTTACCTTCGAAGTTGCGGATGATGATTTTTTCTGAGTCGTGATAGGCGACGTAGTTGGGATTGATTGGCACTTTTCCCCCGCCGCCGGGTGCATCGATGACGAATTGGGGAATTGCATAACCGCTGGTGAAGCCGCGCAGGGACTCGATGATTTCGATTCCTTTGGCCACCGAGGTTCTCAAGTGGGAGGAGCCCCGGATGAGATCGCACTGATAAAGGTAATAAGGGCGGACGCGGCAGAGCAGGAGTTTGTGAACCAGATCGCGCATGATCTGCGGGTCGTCATTCACCCCATTGAGCAACACGCTTTGATTTCCCAGAGGAATTCCGCTGTCGGCCAAACGCCCCAATGCATCGCGCACTTCGGTCGTCAGTTCCCTCGGATGGTTCACATGCACACTCATCCAGAGCGGATGGTATTTGCGCAGCATGGCACAGAGTTCAGGGGTAATTCTCTGAGGCAGGAAAATAGGCACACGCGTTCCAATCCGAAGGAATTCGAGATGTGGGATGCTGCGGAGCCTGCTGAGGATGCCTTCGAGTTTGGAATCTGATAGCAGCAGGGCGTCACCGCCGGAGAGCAGCACATCGCGCACCTCCGTGTGTTTTTCAAGATAGCGGAAGGCCTCCTCGAATTCCGTGACCAACTCCTGCTCCCCTACCCCGCTCACCACGCGACTGCGGGTGCAATATCGGCAGTAGGAGGCGCAGCGATCCGTCACCAAAAATAAAACGCGGTCGGGATAGCGGTGAACCAGACCAGGGACCGGCATGGAGGAATCTTCTCCACAGGGATCTGCCATGTCGTGAGGGGAATCGTAGCCTTCTTCGATGCGGGGAATTACCTGCCGCCGGATCGGACAGTCAGGATTGTCGCGTTCGATCAGGTTGAAATAATGCGGCGTTACCGCGAGAGCGAGCTTGGTCCCAGCGAGCAGAACACCAGCGCGCTCCTCTGAGGTGAGTTCCAGATGCTGCTCCAGCGCGGAGAGTGTGGTAACGCGGTTCTTGAGCTGCCAGCGCCAATCTGCCCAGTCCACAGGATTCACCTCCGGCCAATAACCCGGCGCATGAGTGATAAAGCGTTCCTTAACCGCTGAAGAAGTATCCAACATTTTCGTTTAGGCTAAAATCGGAAAACGTGACGTCAACTAGGGTATTGCATCCCTCGATGGCGATTGTTTACTCCGTTGATTTGAGCCTTCGCGGACGTATTCAAACCGTCATGCCTACGATTTCCTTCATGGAGGCTGCGGAGAATTCGCGATTCATCCGCCCAATGAAGGCTGCCGGAACACTGGCCGGACAGACCGCTTCGCAGGCGTAGTAGTTTGAGCAGTTGCCAAAACCTTCCTCGTCCATCTGACGCACCATACCGAGAACGCGACGGCCATTTTCAGGTTTTCCTTGCGGCAGAAGCCCGAGGTGAGTGACTTTCGCGCTGACGAAGAGCATCGCAGAACCATTTGGGCAAGCGGCGGCACAGGCACCGCAACCAATACAGGCGGCGGCATCCATCACCTCGTCGGCGACGGTTTTGGGAATCGGAACGGAATTCGCATCTGGCGCGGAACCGCAGCGCTCGGTGATGAATCCGCCTGCTTGAATGACTCGGTCAAACGCGCAGCGGTCAACTACCAAGTCACGCTGAACTGGAAATGCATCGGCACGGAAAGGCTCGATCGTGATGGTGTCCCCATCTTTGAATTTCCGCATATAAACCTGACACGTCGTGCCACGGCCGGGGCCATGAGGAACGCCATTGATCGTCAGCGAACAACTTCCACAAATGCCTTCACGGCAATCCGAGTCGAACTGGATCGGTTCGATATTTTTGCCCGTGAGTGAACCGTTGACGATATCGAGCATCTCGAGGAAGGATGCATCGGCCGGAATGTTGTCGGCTTCGTAACTTTCAAGGGTTCCGGGTGAATTGGCATCTTTCTGCCGCCAGACTTTGAGATGGAATTTCATAGGGAGCGATTATTTGTAGCTGCGGGTGGCGAGTTTCACCTCTTCGTAAACGAGAGGTTCTTTGATAAGCGTTGGGAGTTGACCTTCGCCCTGGAATTGCCAGGCCGAGACGTGGGCGTATTCCTCGTCATTGCGAAGCGCCTCGCCTTCGGGAGTCTGGTATTCGGTGCGGAAGTGACCACCGCAAGATTCATTGCGTGTGAGGGCGTCGCGGCACATGAGCTCTCCAAACTCCAAGAAATCGGCAACGCGACCAGCGCGCTCGAGTTCCATGTTGATGCCATCCGGACTTCCGAGAATTTTCAGGTTTTTCCAGAACTCTTCGCGAAGGGCTTGGATTTTTGAGATCGCCAGCGTGAGACCTTCCGCGCTGCGAGCCATGCCGCAGTAATCCCACATGATGAGCCCTAGTTCGCGATGAAAGCTGTCCACGGTGCGGTTGCCTTTGATATCCAGCAAACGCTGAACGTGAGCTTTTGTTTCCTCGAGCGCTTGGGCAAAAGCAGGATGTTTCGGATCCACCTTTTTGCCGAACTGCGTGGTCATGTAGTTGCCCAGCGTAGAGGGAATCACGAAATAACCATCGGCGAGGCCCTGCATGAGCGCACTCGCGCCAAGGCGGTTTGCGCCGTGGTCGGAGAAATTTGCCTCACCCAGCACGTGAAGGCCCGGGATATTGCTCATGAGGTTGTAGTCAACCCAGAGGCCGCCCATCGTGTAGTGGACAGCTGGGTAAATGCGCATCGGACGCTCGTAGGCATTTTCTCCCGTGATGTTTTGATACATCTCAAAAAGGTTGCCGTAGCGTTCTTCGATCGTTTTGCGACCAAGACGCTGAATGGCATCCGCAAAATCCAGATAAACACCGAGTCCTCCTGGACCAACGCCACGCCCTTCGTCACACACTTCCTTCGCAGAACGCGAGGAGATGTCACGAGGCGCCAAGTTGCCGTAGCTCGGATATTTTCTTTCTAGGAAATAATCCCGATCCTCCTCAGGAATTGATGATGGCTCCTTGCCGCAATCCTCCTTGCGTTTAGGTGCCCAGATCCGGCCGTCATTGCGCAGCGACTCACTCATCAGCGTGAGCTTCGATTGGTAGTCTCCGCTTACCGGAATGCAGGTAGGATGGATCTGCGTGAAGCAAGGGTTGGCAAAAAGCGCACCACGTTTGTAGGCGCGGAAGGTTGCAGTGACATTGCATCCGCGGGCGTTTGTGGAGAGATAAAAAACGTTACCGTATCCGCCCGTGCAAAGCAGGACTGCATCGCCGGCGTGCGTTGTGATTTCTCCCGTGTTAAGATCCCGAACAACAATGCCTTTGGCATGACCGTCCACCAGCACGAGATCGAGCATTTCCGTTCGTGGAAACATTTCGACCGTGCCTTTGGAAATTTGATGGCTCAAGCCGGCGTAGGCACCGAGCAAGAGCTGCTGACCCGTCTGGCCGCGCGCATAGAAGGTGCGCGACACTTGGGCGCCGCCGAAGGAACGGTTGTCCAGCAATCCGCCGTATTCGCGGGCGAAAGGAACGCCCTGCGCGACGCATTGGTCGATGATGTTACTACTGACTTCCGCCAAACGATGCACATTGGCTTCGCGGGCGCGGAAGTCACCGCCTTTGATCGTGTCGTAGAAAAGACGAAATACGCTGTCGCCGTCATTCTGGTAGTTCTTTGCAGCGTTGATACCACCCTGAGCGGCGATCGAGTGGGCTCGGCGGGGACTGTCTTGATAGCAGAAACATTTCACCTTGTAGCCCTGCTCGGCGAGCGTGGCAGCGGCGGCGGCACCAGCCAATCCGGAACCGACAATGATGATCTCAAACTTCCGCTTGTTCGCCGGACTGACGAGCTTCGCGTGGTTTTTGTAGTCCGTCCACTTCTCGGGAAGCGGACCCTCGGGAATGTTGGAGTTGATTGTCATCGTGCGATTCCTTTCCCTAAGTTAAAAATGTAAATGGCAACGGGGATTGAGATGTAGCCCAGAAAGAGGAGCCAGGCGACCGCCCGCCCCACGGATTCATAGGTTCCACGAATTCGGCGGTTCGTTATTCCCAGTGTCTGAAACAAACTCGCGAGACCGTGACTGAGATGGAATGTGAGAAGAAAAAGCCCAACCACATAAACGGCCACCACTGGGCCGCTGCTAAAACCTTTTACGACCATGGCATAAACATCGTGAACCTCATGACCATCAAGTTGGGTGACCATGTTTTTGTAGGAGGGATCCACAACCCTTGCCGTGAAATGTGCCAGATGAAAAACCACAAATGCCAGAACGATCAGGCCGCTTAGCCGCATGGTGCGGGCAAAAACGGTCGTCTTGATAGGATCTGCGGCGATGTATTTTTTCGGACGCGCCTTTTGATTCTCCTTCCAAAGAAGCATCGTAAAATAAATGTGCGCGACCAGAACACCGATCAAGCCGAAGCGAATCACCCACAAGAGTGCCCCCAAGTCTTGCAGTTTCTTCGCGTAGGCATTGAGCACATCCGGACCAAGGAAAACGGTCAGGTTGCCAATAAGATGACCTGTGACAAAGAGAACAAGGAGGATTCCGGTTGCGGCGACTATGGTTTTTTTCCCAATGGATGAAAAAATCCAAAGCCGCACAGCGCATGGGCCGGATCGGGCTGAGGAGGCAGATGAAGTTATCATGATGAATTCGGGTTATTGATTACAACGAATCCCAAAGGCAAGTCGATGCAAAGATCACCTTATTTTTGCAAGATTGACAATCACCCGCCACCACAAACCTCAACCCAACACGCCGGACTGACATGGATGACAATTTTCCCGATTGCAGCATCAGGGCAAAACCGGTAGTCATGGCGTCATGCTTCAAGATTATACGCCCATGCTTCTCCACATTATGGTGGCGATTGGCTTTGCGACGATGGCCCTTTTGTCCAATATCATTCTTGGCCGTGCCGGCAAAAGGAATGCGACAAAAGACACGGTTTATGAATGCGGGATGTTACCCGAAACAGCCGGTCAACCTCGCTTTAGCGTCAAATTCTATCTCGTTGCGATGCTCTTCATCCTTTTCGATATCGAGGTCGTGTTCATGTATCCGTGGGCGATTGTTTTCCAAAAATTCGTCGTTCAATTTGGAACCTCGATTCTCTGGAGCATGCTGAGTTTTGTAACGATCCTGCTTTTTGGCTACATCTACGCCATCAAGAAAGGCGCTCTCGACTGGTCACGCTAATCGGAACGGCCTCCCCAAAGGGAACGTCCTGATGCACACTGCACGCTGGATTGAGGTTGATCTCGCCCGCGAAATCGAATCGGCGGGAACAACAGCTTTTCGTTTATGCTCAGGCCCCGGCGTGTGGGTCGAACGATTTGGCGAATCCGCCCTGATATCCGTTCGCTTCGAAACGCAAATTTCACAACTCGCCGAGGAACTCCAGCGTTGGAGCGATTCTGCGGGTTGGCTTCCCAAGCGCGTTTACCGCCGACTTCTCGTGCAGGAACCTGGGCAAAAAGACATCCCTCTTTTGATTTCAGGCCCAGAGGATACAAGCACTCGCGAGATCGTGACCGAAAGCGGACTGAACTACGAAGTTGATTTCAGCATGAGCTATTCCCCAGGGCTTTTCATGGATCAGCGTGCGAATCGGCTATTCCTCAAAAATCGACGTCCCAAGCGGGTTCTAAACACCTTCGCCTACACGTGCGCCTTCTCCGTCGCCGCAGCGCAAGCAGGTGCCACAACGACCAGCATCGATATTTCAAAATCCTCACTCCAACGCGGTCGCCGGAATTTTGAACTCAATAAACTGCCCTTCGATGGCCAACGATTCATTGCCGAGGATGTCCCCACCTACCTCGGACGCCTCATACGACGTGGAGAAAAATTCGATACGATCATTCTCGATCCCCCAACCTTCGGTCGCGGAGGCGCAGGCAAAACATTCCGCGTGGAACGGGATTTTGAATATTTATTGGAATCCGCCGCCCAACTCGCCGATCCCGATGCTGCCATCCTTCTATCCACGAATTTCACTGGATGGACTGAACACGAACTCATCCAGCAAGCCCGAGCCGTTCTTCCCAAGCAAACAACCTTCCACACCGAGCCTGCCCCGCCCGATTTTTTTGACGAATCCCCATCCGCTACCACATGGGCGCTTCTGCCCGTATCTTGATTCGCTAACTTACAATAAAGAGTTGGCAATGTTTATACAAAGGATATACATTTGAACGATGACAACCACATTGCAAGCATGGGGCAACAGCCAGGGGGTGCGCTTGCCAAAGGCAATCATCACAGCCCTTAACCTTCAATCTGGATCAAAGCTCGAGATCGAACTGACACCAAAAAAGGATGCCATTATCATCAAAGCAGCAGCGCCAGCCAGGGTTCGCGGGCGTCACCGGATTGAAGACTTGGCGGCAACCATGCCGAAGAATTACAACGCTGCAGAGTTTAGCTGGGAGACTCAAGGCAGAGAGGTCTGGTGATGCGTTCCTACATTCCTCAGCAGGGCGATCTGGTTGCACTGGATTTCGATCCACAATCCGGCCACGAACAAAAAGGGCGCAGGCCAGCGATAGTTGTCAGTAACGAAATTTTCAATAAAGCCACTGGTCTGGCCATCTGCTGTCCAATTACCAATACAGATCGCGGAGTGCCTTTTCATGTGCCTTTGGCAGGTCGGTCGTCACTCACTGGCTTTGTGATGTGCGAACAAGTTAAGTCTTTGGATTTTCGCTCTAGGCATATTAAGCGGATCGAAAGCGCACCGACCGAATTGCTGGATGATGTGCTCGCTCTCATCGATGCAGCGATATTTTAAGCTCATGTATTTATATGGCAATCCGCCGGTGCGCCATGTGACTCCGGCGTGACTAACGACCGCACCCTGACGGGAATTTTGGCACACGCAAGATGATGACCTCCGATTTTGCTGCGCATCGAAGGCCATGCCTGTTTTTGAAATAAAGCGGCTTTTTTAACTTCAAAACTTGGGCTAATGTCAGCGCAATGAACCCTGCGGGTGATTCCACACTTTTTGACACGCGAGCGGAAATATTCCGGATCGCCCGCCTTTGTGCGCCTGGAATGGAATCACTGGGGGCTTTAACATTTTTGGGGAATCCCACG
>JBEIMO010000061.1:0-9999 GCA_040378625.1 Verrucomicrobiia bacterium
CGCATCAACCGGAGGTATGTCAGGAGTTGTTTGCCGTGCACGGGGGATAATTTCTCTACGGATTTGAGTTCGATGACAACGCATCCATTCACCAGCAAGTCGATCCGCAATCCTTCTTCGAAATGCATTCCATCGTAATCGAAGGTCACCGTCTTCTGGCGTTCGACCATGAAACCTCGCCGCTTCAAATCCCTCGCCAACACGGCCTCATAGACCGACTCCAACAATCCTGGCCCCAGCTCGCGGTGGATTTTGATAGAGGCATCAATCACCGCACCAGTTATCCCATCCAACCCCTCTGCGATCCCCGCGCCTCCGCGCGAGCCTCTGTCTTCGACTTCGTTCATGTGTGGTAGGGGTCTGTTTGATTTGTCTCACGGGTCAACAGATGCAGCAATCGTGGATTGATAAATAGGCGCTCTTTCCCCGCCTGTTTTTCCTCCAGCACGCCAATCCTCACGAGTTCCTTCAAGTAGGTCGATGCCGTTTGGCGCTTGGCGATGCCGCGATCCACCAGATTGCTGATGCGGCAGTAGGGGAACTCAAACACCGCATCTACCAGTTCCCGGCTGTAAATCTTGGGCAACTGCTGTCGCACATGCCCAATGCAGCTCTCCTGGAGCTGGCGGATCGCTGCGATCTTGCCCGTCGTCCAGCGGGCCGTTTCGGCGATACCTTTCAGGATGAAAACCACCCACGGCTCCCAGGCCTCATCGCGGGTGACGCCCAGCAGCAAGCGATAGTAGTCCGCCTTCCATTGAATAATGTGGCGGCTCAAATACAGGATAGGCAGGGTCAGTAGCCCGGCTTGGATAATGAACAGGCTGTTTAGCACCCGCCCTGTGCGTCCGTTCCCGTCAGTGAAGGGATGGATCGCTTCAAATTGGTAATGCGCCACGGCTAGCCGGATGAGCGGGTCCAGTTCCACATGCTCATGAAGGAATCGCTCCCAGTTCGCCAGCAAATCGCGCAGATGCTGCTCCCCAGCCGGCGGTGTGTAGATCACTTCCCTGGTGCGCTCATTGGCCAGCGTCGTGCCCGGCACCTTCCGCACCGTCATAGCTGTGCCCTTGATCTTGCTGCACACCCCCTCCGCCGTGTGCGTATTCAATGGGTGCTTGGCTAGCGTTCGAAATCCCTCCAGCAGTGCCTGGCTGTGGCGCAGTGCCTCCTTTGTGGGTGCATCCGCCCTGCTCTCACTTTCATGGAATTGGAAAAGCCGGTCCGCCGTGGTCACGATGTTCTCAATCTCGGAACTCGCCTGTGCTTCCAGCAGCGGCAACGTATTGATCAAGACCCCTTGATTGGGAATCAACTCAGCCGCCTGCTTGAGTTCTGCCACAGCGGCACGAGCCTCGATGCATTGTTTGAGGATTAGCTTTGTCTCCATGTCCCCACGCGGCGGCAGAAGAGGCAGGCTATCGAACGGTTGATCAGGACGCCATTGCCCCGTCATGTTCACATTTCCCTGAAGTATCGACATATCGTTAACTTATGTCCACGTGATCGACGTGTCAATCTTTTGTGTCGATAAAATAGAGTTCCATCAACTTGATTGACCGTAATAGCCGGCAACCTGTCTAAAAAGTGGCGTTTTATTATTACGTTCGCCACCTCATATAAAAGAAACGCACTTTTCTTTACATGAGGTAAGGCGGGATAGGTCAAAGATAAGTCAACTTATTAGTCAAGCTGATCGTTTGGACTCACGCGGAGGCGTGGGGAGCGCAGAGGGGGAATAATCAAACGCTGGTTTTCTCCGCGTCCTCCGCGCCTCCGTGTGAGTTTTTTTCGTTTCGTTCATTACAATGCTCCATTGAAGGCTTAATAACGAACTGGGACTGCGTGGTCGAGTGCAGAAAAACAAACCTCCGTTGAATAGAAAAAGACTCAACGGAGGTCTGGTTGTTTGAAATGGGATTCGGATTAGGCTCAAAAAGCCTTCTGCGATTGGTTTTTATCTATCAGGATGACAGACAGAATCTGGAATCGTCAGGCAATGGACAATTTTTTAGCCACCAAAGCCTCCAGATGCTTTCGCAGGGCTTCATCATCCAAGCGGTCGAGGAGAGAATTGAAAAAGCCATTAACGATCAGGCGGCGACCGGCATCACGACTGATTCCACGGGCCTGCATGTAGAAGAGCTCGTCTTCACTCACTGGGCCGTTTGTGGCTCCATGGGTGCAGCGAACTTCATCATTGAGGATTTCCAGACCGGGCATTGAATTTGGATCCGCATCATCGCTCAAAATGAGGTTGCGAACTTTTTGATACGCATCCGTTCCCTTTGCACCCGGTTCGACTTTGATGAGGCCGGCAAAGATCGTGCGGGATTTGTCGTCCAGAGCGTTCAGATAAAGCAGATCGCTGGAAGCATGTGGTGCGATATGGTCTTGAAGGGTGCGTTGGTCGATCTCGCGGGTTCCCTCAACTGGGTTGATCGAGAACATCTCACTGCGTGAAGCTTCGCCATTGAGTCGGCTGAGACTTTCGCCACGGACAAATGCACCACCAAAATTGGCAATCAGGGCGGTGGATTTTGCATTCGCGGCAACCTGAGTGGTATTGAGATGAAACGCGGTTGTTTCGAGCGACCAGTCTTGAACAGCAATGTAATTCAAACGGGCCCCGGCTTCGAGATGAAGGTCATTAATAGCACAGGCCATCGCCGGGAGTTTGTCGGCGGACTTGAAATTATCCACCACGGTCACCGAGCTATTTGCACCGCATACGATCAACGTGTGGGGAAAAACGGAGGCATTGGCACCTTCCACCCAATGGAAGATCTCCAATGGCAATGCCACGTCGGTATTGGCAGGAACATAGAGGAACGCACCGGTTGAAAGACGCGCTTTGTGCAAAGCGGCATATTTAGCAGATCCCAACTCCACGGGCTGAGACATGAAATATTTTTTGAAAAGCTCGGCGTGATCGCGGGCGGCGACATCCAGCGGTTCAAAAATAACTCCCGCAGGCAAGGAATGGTTGTCACGCAAAACGAGAGCGTTATTGCCGAAAACCATTTTGGCAGAGAATTGCGAGAGGCCCGCGGAGGCATTAATCAAGCGTCCCTCGGAAGCAACAGGCTTTGCCTCTACAAAAGCTGAGAGATCGAGTGCCTTGAGATTCGCGAACCTCCAGGATTCATTCCGACGGGTCGGTGTCGGTGTTTTTTCGAATTCCTGCAGAGAAGCTTTTTGCTGCGAAAGGAACCACTCCGGCCAAACAGATGCGGATGGTGAAATTTTTTCCATAAGTGTCATTTGTTCCACAGTGGCGGAATTACCCAACCGAGCCCTCCATTTCGAGGTCGATGAGACGTTTCAACTCGACCGAGTATTCCATGGGGAATTGCTGAACGAGATCGTTTACAAAGCCGTTCACAGCAAGGCTCATTGCCGCCCCTTCGGAGATGCCGCGTTGCTGCATGTAAAAAATTTGCTCCGCGCTGATCTTACTGACAGAGGCTTCATGCTGGCAGGCATTCTCTTTTCCACGAACCGTGATCGCCGGGTATGTGTCCGTGCGGCTTTCGGTGTTAATGAGAAGGGCATCGCATTCGGTATTGTTTTTGCAACCTTTGAGGTGACGGCCGACTTGAACGAGACCGCGATAGGTTGAGCGTCCCGAGCCAATGCTGATGCTCTTCGAAACGATGTTGCTCGTGGTTTCATCGGCAGCGTGAACCATCTTGGCACCGGTGTCTTGATGTTGACCATCACCCGCAAGAGCAATCGAGATTACCTCACCTCGAGCCTTGCGACCCTTCATGATAACGCCCGGATATTTCATGGTCAGTCGGGATCCAATATTGCAATCGATCCACTTGATTTCCGCTTCCTCATGCGCGAGTCCACGCTTAGTCACGAGGTTGAAGACGTTCTGCGACCAGTTTTGAACCGTGATGTATTGAATTTTGGCTCCTTTGAGGGCGACGAGTTCGACGACGGCACTGTGAAGTGTCGATGTTTCGAATTTTGGCGCAGTGCAGCCTTCCATATACATGACCTCGCTACCTTCATCGGCAATGATGAGCGTGCGCTCAAATTGACCAAAGTTTTCGGCATTGATGCGGAAGTAAGCCTGGAGCGGATGCTTCACCTTAACTCCCGGAGGAATGTAGATGAACGAACCACCAGAGAAGACAGCGCTGTTGAGCGCGGAAAATTTATTGTCACCCGTAGGGATAACTTTTCCAAACCACTTTTTGAAAAGCTCAGGGTATTTGTGAAGTCCCTCGGTGGAGCCGACAAAAATGACCCCCTGCTCGCCGACAGCCGCCTTGATGTTCGAATAAGCGGCTTCGCTGTCAAATTGGGCTTCCACGCCGGCAAGGAACTTGCGCTCCTGCTCTGGGATACCCAGACGCTCAAATGTGCGCTTCACGTCCTCGGGAACATCATCCCAAGAACGCTTCGGCTGAGTTCCTTGGGAGAGATAGTAACGGATATTTTCAAAAACGATGTTCTCCAAGTCATGGCTCGCCCAGTGAGTCGGCATAGGCATGGACTCGAATTTGCGCAGGGCGTCCTTACGGAATTCACGAATCCAATCCGGATCCTTTTTAACGTCGCAAATGTAATCGATTGTTTTCTCACAAAGTCCGATGCCTGCATCGAACTCGTAGTTTACATCGTAGTGAAAATCACCGACCGAACGGTCAATATTGATGTCAGGTTTTGTGTCCATCTTTTGTCCTCCGGAATTAGGCTTTTTGAAGAAGTTCTTTTTCGACCCAGTCGTAGCCGTTGGCTTCGAGTTTCAGGGCGAGAGATTTGTCGCCACTGAGAACGATGCGACCATCAACCATCACGTGCACAACATCCGGCACGATGTAGTCGAGAAGGCGCTGGTAGTGGGTAATGACTAGCATTCCGCGCTCAGGACTGCGCATAGCGTTCACGCCTTCCGAGACGATCTTCAAAGCATCGATATCAAGACCGCTGTCTGTTTCATCCAAGACGCAATAAACGGGATTCAGCATCGCCATTTGGAGAATTTCGCAACGCTTCTTTTCACCGCCGGAAAAACCTTCGTTCACAGCACGTGATGTGAAGTTGCGAGGGATCTTGAGCAGTTCCATTTTTTTGTAGAGGTGCTCGTAATACTCGACAGCATCGAGTTCCTCGCCCTTTGGCAGACGGGCTTGAAGTGCGGCGCGAATGAAATTGGCAATCGTGACGCCTGGGATTTCCATCGGGTATTGGAATGCCACAAAAAGGCCGGCGCGTGAGCGCTCATCGGGTTCTTCCATACCGAACAGATCAAGGCCATCGAGAGTTACGGAACCGCCTTTGACTTCGTAATCCGGGTGACCAGCCATGACCTTGGCGAGCGTGCTTTTTCCGGAACCATTTTTACCCATGATCGCATGAACCTGACCTTTTGGGATTTCAAGATTCAGACCCTTGAGGATTTCGCGGTCTCCGATGTTGGCGTGCAGGTTTTCAATTTTAAGGCTCATGGTTTGTAATGTTCAGTGTTGAGATGATGTGCAGGCAGGACAAATGCCTCGAAGAGTGATCTCCGAGTGGCCTACCGAGTAATGTTCAGGGATATTGAGAAATTGAGAAAGTCGGCGGCCCTTCGAAAGAGGAACGTCAGAAACGGATCCACAGCTATCGCAAATGAAATGGGCGTGCTCTTGAAGATTGGGACAATAACGAGTGGCCTCCCTCTCCACATTGACTTGCTTGGCCAATCCGCACTCAACGGGGGTCTCCAAGCAATTATAGACCGTCGCCAAAGAAATAGCGGGAATTCGTTTTTTAGCGCGGATGAAAACTTCCGTCGCGGTGGGATGATCCCTCTCCTCAAGAAGCACATTGTAAACTTCACGACGCTGCGGAGTAAGGCGATGGCCGCTATGGCTGATCGTCTGTTCGTATCCAACAGGCTGAAGTTTCCGCTTCGACATGAGTGGCAAAAGATAGATCGAGAAACCCCTCAATCAAGAATTATTCTAATTAAGAATTCCCGACAATCTGAAGACACTCACGAGTGTAGCCAGCTATATTTTCCGCCTGAAGAATACCGGAGACAATGACAACCCGACGGGCTCCCGCTGAAAGAACCTGAGGCAGATTCTCGCGCTTGATTCCGCCAATACAAAAGATCGGTAAAGGAACGATCTGATGCACCGCATGAATGTCATCCGTTCCAATAGCGATATAATCTGGCTTGGTCGGTGTTGAAAAAAGTGGGCCGAAGCCAATATAGTCAGGAGCTTGGGCAACGGCTTGCGTTGCCTGAGCTAGACTGTGCGTGGAAAGGCCTACAATCTTCCCCTCGCCTGCCAACGCACGGGCTTGGGCAACACCGAGGTCATCTTGCCCGACATGAACTCCATCCGCATTGCAGTCAGAGACCAATTCAGGATGGTCATTAAGAATAAAGGGAACCCCAAGATCCCTGCAAATCGGAGCAATCCGACGCGCGAGCGGAACAATATTTTCCTTTGGGAGTTTTTTGGCACGCAACTGAATGATTTGAACTCCTCCATGGAGCATTTCCTGGGTCACACGTTCACACTCGGAAGGTGCGACATATCCTATATCCAGAATGCCGTAGAGCTTGGCTTGTTGGATTTGATCTAGCATTGCCCCGCCTTTTTTAAATTGGGTTTAACGGCGCAGGAACAACTGCCCCCACAGGATTTCGCTGCGGAAGGTTTTAATTTTTTCCAAAGATTGCGCAACAGGAAGAGTCCCGAAATGGAAATGATGGCGAAAACGATAATGAGTTCAAAAATGGACATGTTTTAGAAAAGGCTTCCGATTTGATAAATGAATACTGCCGCAAGCCAAGCTAGCGTGGTCATTGCGAAGAATGAAAAAGTCGCCCAGCGCCAATCCAACTCGCGCGCAATGATTGCCACGGTCGCTCCGCACTGCATACAGAGCGCAAAAAATACCATAATTCCAATCACCACCGGCATTGAGTAGACAGGCTGACCGGTGCGAGGACCGGATAACCATTTTTCATTTTGAAGCACGGAACGCAAATCCTCGGACCCTTCATCCACATCCGCGCCGAGGTTGTAGATAATTCCCATGGTGGCGATAATCACTTCCCGAGCAGGAAAGCTGGAGAGGACGCCAACGGTAATTTTCCAATCGAAGCCTGCCGGATTGAATACTGGCTGGATAGCTTTGCCGAAACGCCCGAGGTAACTTTGCTCGATATATGCGGACTCAACGTGATGGTGGAGTTTTTGCGCCAACGAAGAGTCTTCATTCTTCAACTCCTCGCGGACGGTATCGAGCGGTGTATTGACGCTCATGGATGCGACAAATTCGTTGGTCACGACTTCCTCGATAGAGGCATCACGAGGAAAGTAGAGCAACGACCAAATGATGACCGAAAAAGCCAAAATCACCGTTCCGGCGCGAAGGACAAATTCCCGACCGCGTTCCCACATGCGGTGGAAAATATTGCGCATGGTCGGAATCCGGTAGTCAGGCATTTCCAGAATGAATGGCTGGGGTTTGATTTTCAGGAAAAACTTATTCAGCACCCAAGCCAGCGGAAGCGCGAGAGCCAGACCTACAAAATGCATCGCAAAAAGAGCCCAACCGGCGGCTAAAGGGCCATAATGCGGTTCGATAAATGTTCCGATGAGCAAAATGTAAACTGGAAGACGCGCAGAACAACTCATGAACGGCGCCATGAGAATGGTCGTCAGGCGCGCCTTGGGATCGGAAAGCGTGCGTGCCGACATGACACCTGGGATGGCACAAGCGTAACTCGAAAGAAGAGGCACAAAACTCCGGCCATTAAGTCCACACCAACCAAAAAGTTTATCAACCAGGAAGGCCGCCCGAGCCATGTAACCCGTATCTTCCAGAACGGAGATGAAGAAAAACAGAATCAGAATTTGGGGTAAAAAGACGAGCACTCCGCCGACACCAGAAATGATTCCTTCACAAATGAGACTCTGCAGCACCGGTGTTCCTTCAAGAAGTGGTGAAATGAAGTTCTTGGCCAGAGATGTTCCTGCATCAATCAAATTCATGAGTGGACCAGACCAGGAATAAAGGCTTTGGAAGACCACATACATCACGCCGAAAAAGATCAAGGTTCCCCAGACACGATGCAGCAGCAATCCATCAATTGAATCATGCGTCCGCGCCACGGGACCGCTGGATTCCACGACACCGTCCAACAACGATTCTAAATGCCGATAATGCAACACCGCCTCTGCTGACCCCGGATTTAGTCCCATTCCACGGATTTGCAGATGGGTCGAATCGACCATTTGTTTGAGACAAACCTTGTCCTTGATGCCGCAGGTAAAAACGCTCTCGTTGTCGAACAGAACACGCAACGCTTCAGCTTGGGTCACACACTCGCCACCGAGATCTTTGACGCCTGATTGAAGGACCTCGCACCCTTTGGAAATGCATTCCGGCCATTGGATGCGGGGAAGGAATGTGGGATTGGCAAGCGCGACGGTGATCGCATGTTTTAACTCATCCACACCGCGTCCTTTGGTGGCGATGGTTTCGATGACTGGAATTCCAAAGCGTTTCGCGAGCAGGTCGCAATCAATGCGAATGCCATTTCGCCTGGCGGCGTCGCATTGATTCAGGGCGATCAACGCAGGAATGCCAAGCTCCGCGCATTGCGAAACCAAAAGGAGGTTGCGCTTGAGATTTGTGGCATCAACAACAAAGACGAGCAAATCGGGACGCTGCAATCCATGGCGCCCACCCAGAACATCCATAACGACCCGCTCATCCCGAGAAATAGCCGTGAGACTGTAACAGCCCGGCAAATCCAATAAATCCAACTCCTGATCGACCACGCGCAGGAGGCCAGACTTTTTCTCGACCGTAACGCCAGGATAATTCGCGATATGCTGCCGAAGACCAGTGAGACGATTGAAAAGCGTCGATTTTCCCGTGTTCGGATTGCCCACCAAAGCTACGAGCGGACGCGATAGAGAGGATTTTTTTGGTTTTGAAGAGACGCTCATGGTCAATTTTCTTTCACAAGAATGAGTGCCGCTTCCGCCCGACGAAGGCTGATTTCCTGACCATCAATCTCCACAGAAATCGGGTCACCCAGCGGTGCCACACGAGTTACTCTCACCTGTCGTCCGGGAATGAAGCCCAGAGTCGCCATACGCCCGGCGCGGTCGCAATCCGTAGCCATTTCAACAACCACAGCACAGGTGCCCACGGTCAAACGTTCCAATGTCGAAATCATAGACTCGCAGGACGTGCCATTTGGTTGAGAAAACGCAGATACATGACTTCAAACTACGGAGAAAACCTCCCAGGGTCAATAAATGAGATTGGGTCTCATTTATGAAAACCGTGTTTCCCGATTGACGATTGGGACCGTGACGCATTAAATGCCGCCTCTCTCAGACTTAATCTCAACTCAACAAAAAAACATCATGGTAAAAATCGGCATCAATGGTTTCGGACGCATCGGACGCATGGTCTTCCGCGCGGCGATCAAAAATTTCAGCAAGGACATCCAAGTGGTCGGCATCAACGACCTTCTTGAACCCGAATACCTCGCCTACATGCTTAAATTCGACTCGGTTCATGGTCGCTTCGAAGGCGAAGTTTCGGTCGAGGGCAATCACCTCATCGTCAATGGCAACAAAATCCGCCTCACTGCCGTCAAAGATCCATCCACTCTGAAATGGGACGAAGTCGGTGCCGATATCGTGGTCGAATCCACAGGCCTCTTCCTCGACAAAGCCAGTGCGGAAGCACATCTCAAGGCCGGCGCCAAGAAAGTCATCATGTCCGCGCCTTCCAAGGACGAGACCCCGATGTTCGTCTACGGCGTGAACCACACCACCTACGCCGGCGAGTCCATCATCTCGAACGCGAGCTGTACTACAAACTGCCTCGCCCCGCTTGCCAAAGTCATCAATGACACCTTCGGCATCAAACGCGGTCTCATGACCACCGTTCACGCTGCCACTGCCACGCAAAAAACCGTGGACGGCCCGAGCAGCAAGGACTGGCGCGGTGGAC
>JBEIMO010000062.1:0-9919 GCA_040378625.1 Verrucomicrobiia bacterium
AAAATGTCCTTGCCTCGCTCAAGTCGATCCGAAATCCACAGGCCATTACTCCGCTTGGAGAACTTGTATTTCAATCTCCCATTGCGGAGATAAGTCAGGCTGGCGCTTTAAGTCTTTCAAAAATTGGAAGCGCCGATGCGCTCACTACTTTGGTAGATGCCTTCTCACAACTTCCAGAGTCCCGAATTGCAGAACGTGAATTTGTAATTAACCAAATTTCCGCAATCCGTAATCCAGAGTCCGCATTGTTGCTTGAATCACTTGCCGCTAGCTCCGGGGATCTTCTCATTCAGCATGCCTCTACTGAAGCTTTAAAGCAATTGCCTTCACCCTCTATTAAACCAACTCAGCAATCTTCTGAAACAACTAGGCCCTCGCTTTCGGTATCAAAAATAATCCCTTGAGTGTGAAGCGCGCGATTCTCGCCCTAGTATTTCTCTTCGTGCTTGTCGTCTCCTCCCACGCCAAACCACGCAACGCGAAGGAGGGTGAAACCCAGTTTTTGGAAAATGCGGATCGCTACATTCGGGAAGGACCTATCGCCGTAAAGCCTGACGCAACCCCTATTCCAATCGCAAAAGAAACCCCATTGCCAACACCGAGGATTGTTACCCCAACACCGGATGAGGATGAAGAGGAAAGCGGAGAAAAAACCATTCTGGGCCACTCGAAAAAGGTTCGCGCATCGCCACCTGTGATTATTCACGATTCCAAGATTTTCGTCGGCCAGGAAGTTCCTTATCCCACCGACTACTCCGCTCCTGTAATCCGCTACAACGCCAATGGCTTTCCTATCGTCACTCCCTCCCAACCACGATCCTTTGAATCACGACCCGTGGGCGTTTCCATGCAAAATACCAATCCCGGACAATCCGTTCGAATTACGGAACTCGAAGGGTTCGTGAATTATGGCAACCCCATTCAAACCGTCGTCCCAGTTTATAACGAAAAAGGCGAGGTTATAGGAACCCGCGTAATTTCTGTTCCAAACAACATCTTGCAACCGGTATTTAAAACATATCGTCAAGATCGTTAGGCAAAGCTTGCAGCAACGGCCGCATCGGGCTCCTCATTTTGACTTAAAATATACAAAATGCGGGACTGATCCCAAATAATATTCCGAAAACTAAGCGCTTCGTATGGCGCAGAAGCGCTCAAATTATCCTTGACGGCGCCGCAGCAATACCATAAATATAGCCATATGAAGACAACAATAGAACTTCCTGACGCGATTTTGGAGCGCACGAAGGTGGCTGCTGCGCGTCGTCGCACTTCAATGAAAAGTTTAATGATTCAAGGGCTTGAGATGGTTCTTCAAAATGAAGTGGTGCCTGCCCAGTCTGCCGAGGCATTGGCCCGGCTTCGTGGAGGTTACCACTTGGGTGGACATCCAATGACGCGGGAGGAGATTCATGCCCGCTGACAGATTTCTGGATACCAATATTCTTCTCTACGCCTACGACCTTGATGCCCCAGACAAACGGGCCGTCGCCAAGGCAATCCTCGAGGAGGCATTTGTCCAGCCTGCCAGCACAGCTCTGAGTGTGCAGGTGCTACAAGAATTTCATGTCAACTTTGTTCGAGGTGGCCATACGGTTGCGGAGGCCACTTTGATTGTTGGAGATTTCATTTCTTGGACGGTCATTGAAAATTCTCTGGATCTCTATCAGCGAGGGCTATGGCTTCAGTCCCGGTGGAAAATTTCGCTCTGGGATGCCATGATCTTGGCGGCAGCCGAAAGCAGCGGAGCTCGTGAACTTCTCACAGAAGACCTCAGCCATGGACGGGACTATGGTGCAGTGCGCGCCGTCAACCCGTTTATGTCCAATTTTTGGCGCAAACCTGATCCAGAATAATTAACCGCAGACGTTACAGAAATAACAGATGGTAAGTTATTTAAATATTAAAAAAGCCAAAAAATGAGCTTTTTAATGTGATGAACCATAATCAGAAGCAATTACTTTGATCTTGGCAGTCGCACTGTATTCCTCAAACTCAATGATATGGTGTGCCCAAAATACTGCCTTCCGTTACGATTTTGTCACACCGAGAAATCCCACTTTTTTATTGTGTTTTTCTGCAAAATGAATGTTCTACATGGAGTCAATTCTTAAGAAGATCGAATGCGGCGGCTTTTCAGGTTGCTGGCAGAAGGTTTTCTAACTCAGATCAAAATATTTCATCAACTCCCTTGAAGTCCCAAGTATCCACCAAAATATCATGAATCAAAAGTCCCTACGCCTGCGTCTATATTTTCAAATCGGTCTTTTTCTTTTATCCTTTGCCATCTTTGGCATTCTGGCGTTCAACACGCTCAGTGTCTTGCGGGTCAATGGTCCGATTTACAAAGAAATCGTTCGCGGCAAGGACCTCATAGCGGACATCCTCCCTCCTCCGGCATATATTCTCGAAAGCTATCTTGTTGCACTTCAGTTGGCTGGGGAGAACTCGCCGGAAAAGATCAAGGAGCAAAAAGAAACCTTGGTTCGTCTGAAGACCGAATTTTTGCAACGCCATGATTTCTGGAAAACCGAACTTCCAGACAGCACGACCAAGCGCCTCTTCTTGCAGGATTCCCGAAAACCAGCGTTGGATTTTTATGAAATCATCGAACAAAAACTGCTCCCCGCCATCGAGAAAGGCGATCGTGAAAAAGAGTATGAAATCGTCTATGGAAGTTTGCGCGAAAAATACGACGAACATCGCAAAGTCATCGACCGAGTCGTCCAAGACACAACCAGCGAAAATCAACGCATCGAAGCCAAGGCCGAAGAATCCATCAGCATGCGAACCGCCATTATGCTGGCTCTCGCCTTGGGTGTGTCACTCGCCACAATCATTTACTCGGCCCTTTTCACTGGCTCGATTTATCAGGCGTTGAAAAATGTGTCCGATGTCCTCGGTTGCGCCTCGACCCAGATTGCGGATGCCGCCACGCAAGTCTCGGCCTCAAGCCAATCGCTTGCCGAGGGCGCCAACGAACAGGCGACTTCTCTGGAGGAAACAAGCTCCGCGCTTGAAGAAATGTCATCCATGATTTCTCTGAATGCGGATCACAGCGGCAACGCCAAAGACATCGCCACCGAGACTCGCCAATCCGCCGAAAATGGTGTTGATGAAATGGGCGAAATGATCGACGCCATGGAGGCGATCAAATTATCCAGCAACGAAATCTCAAAGATCGTCAAATCCATCGATGAAATTGCATTCCAGACAAACATTCTGGCCTTGAACGCCGCTGTGGAAGCGGCTCGGGCGGGTGAAGCGGGTGCCGGATTTGCTGTTGTGGCCGATGAAGTTCGCAGCCTCGCCCAGCGCGCAGCAACTGCCGCCAAAGAAACCTCTGGCAAAATTGATGACGCCATTCAAAAGAGCAACGCCGGTGTGATCATTACGACGAAAGTCAAAGGCAGCCTCCACCAGATCGTGGATAAGGCTCGTCAGGTGGACCAACTCATCGTCGAAATCGCCACAGCCTCCAAAGATCAAAGCAGCGGCATCCAGCAAGTGAATGTCGCCGTTTCCCAGATGAACAAAGTGACCCAAGCCAATGCCGCCGGCGCCGAGGAAACCGCTGCCGCTTCAGAAGAACTCACCGCCCAAGCCGGTGAACTCAAAAATGCCGTTCTGAAGCTTCAAACACTCATCAACGGATCGGCCGCGAGCAGCAACGGCATCTGAGCCGTTATAATTTGGCCATCCTTGGAGGTCGTGCATTTGATGTTTGGGCTGCGCCTGACATCAAGATGCCCAACCTATCAAAATGGATTCACGATCTCCAGGGAACCAATCCGCTGACCGTGTTGCAAATCTTCGGAAAGAAGCTTCTTCGCTGCGCCTGCCAATGCCGAGGCAACAATCAAACTGTCATAATATCGGAAGCCAAATCTCCCGTGAATTGCCGTTGCCTGCGCGAAGATAGCCTGACTTGGTAGAATGCGGCAGTTGGGCCAAAGTCGTAGTTCGACATAATCCGCCAGATCCCCAGGCTTGAGTGGCACTTTGAAGCGATGCAGAGCGACCGAAGAAAATTCCTGCACAACCTGCCAACTTACAAACCAATCTCTACGCGCGACGAGTTTCTTGGCGGTGGCTTGTTTGGCCGGATTCTCCGAATCAAAGCAATAAACAAAGATATTAGTATCGAGAAACACCTCAGCGCTCATTCATTTCCTCTCGAGTGAATTTTCCTCCAGCTCTGGCATATCCTAATCGCAAATCCAGTTCCTTTAATTTGGCCTCACAGTCCTGTTGCTGGACCAAATCCGCCAACCATTCGCGAAATAACGCATTGACCGTCGACTTCCGTTTTCTGGCAACTTCCCGCGCACTTTCAATCAGCCTATCATCAGCGCTCAGCGTGATATTTTTCATTACACAAAAATAGTGCGCACAACTTTCGGGTCAATTGATTTTGTTTCGGAGCTGTTTTCGGGCTTAAACTATCTCGCCAAGAGAAGTTGAAATGTTTGCAGAATTTTTACCGACTCAGCCTCGCTCACTTCGCCGAGGCGCTTGAGCGCAGTGGAGTTGATAGGACGAAGAAGATCGCAAGCCACAATAAAATCAATGCCGCCCCAACGAATCCGTGTGCGCAGCGGGGTGAGTGTTAGGTTTTCACGAATCGGACACACCAACTGAGTAGGCAAGCCGAGCAAGCCGGGGTGTTGCAATCCCACCAAATTTGGCTGCGAGATATCCGATGTGGAGGAATATAATGGCAGATTCATTCCGTCGCGTAGGGAGTCGCCTCATTCAATTCCAGAGTCTCCAAGCGAACCTCCGGCGTGTAGGCTGCCATGGCCTCTCGATAAAAAACCTCCGCATCGCGGCGCAATTTTTCTTTTTCCAGAAGTTTTTGAACAAAAACTGATTTTGGCAAATCTCCACGCAAAACCTCCAAGATATCAAAGGCAGGGCGAGTCAATGTCAATGTCTGCCGAGATGAAGGCGACTTTTTAGCGACTTTCATGCGATTAAATTCATCGCTTTAAAGCGATTTGTCAAGCAGATTGGAGCGAAATGAAGCGTAACGCTTGGGTTGACAACGGGCCGCCTCTGCACAATATTGCGCCGCGGTTTTAACGGCCGTGCTCAAAATATCCATCTATGTTGAAAATTATTCTCTCAATTCTTGGCGTCATTTGCGTAGCGGCGGCATTCCTTGTCATGTCAGTGATTGGCTCCTACAACGGCCTTGTGGGTCTGTCTCAGGGCGTTGATGCGAAGTGGGCGCAGGTGCAGACGGTCTATCAGCGCCGGGCGGATTTGATTCCCAACCTTGTCGCGACAGTCTCGGGGGCGGCGAATTTTGAAAAATCCACCCTGACCAATGTGACTGAGGCCCGCGCTTCGGTGGGTCGGGTGCAGCTGGATCCGAACAAGGCTCCGAGCGACGCGGCGCAGTTGGCTCAATACCAGGCCGCGCAGGGCCAGATTTCCTCAGCCCTGTCGAGGCTTCTCGTGGTGAGTGAAAATTACCCGGATCTGAAATCCAACACGAACTTCCGCGACCTCCAGGCGCAAATCGAAGGCACGGAAAACCGCATTAGTGTGGCCCGACAGGACTTCAACAATGTTGTTCAAACCTACAATACCAAGGTGAAAACCTTCCCCGCCGTTTTGATTGCGGGCCTGATGGGATTTTCGCCGAAGCCCTATTTCCAAGCGGACGCTGGTTCGCAGGCTGCGCCGAAGGTGAATTTTGATTTTGGTAAGACGCCTGCCAACTGATGCCGCAGCGCATGGCCATGCGGGGCGAAAGACCGTTGGGAATGCGTGATGCCGTCCCACTGAGAAAAAAACACTGGCTCGTGCGCGTTCTCGCAGCCTTGCTGGTTGTTCTTTTTGCTTCGCGTGTCATCGGCGCCGAGGTCATTCCTCCTGCCCCGAAGGAATTTTTTAATGACTACGCCAAAGCCATCAGCCCGCAGGTGGCGCGGAAGTTAAACGATGCCCTCACGCAATTCGAACGGGAGACTTCGAATCAAATTCTCGTCGCCATTTTTCAAAAAATGCCAAGCGACACATCGGTGGAGGATTATTGTCAGAACGTCTTTCGTGCTTGGAATCCCGGGCAAAAGGACAAGAATAACGGGGCGATTTTATTTGTGTTTCTGCAAGACCGCAAAATGCGAATTCAAACCGGCTACGGGCTCGAGGGCGCGCTTCCGGACATCACTTGCAAGCGAATCATCCAAGACGAAATCGCGCCGTATTTTAAAAAAGGTTTGCTCGACGCAGGGATAGCCACTGGCGTGCAGGCCATGATCGCCGCCACGAAGGGCGAATACAAAGGCACGGGCAAGACTCGCAATGAAACCAAGCGAGAGAAAGGCACCGATTTCAGCTCCATGATTTTCATACTGGTCGTTGCGCTGTTCGTATTGCTCGGAAGAATGCGGCGCACGGCTGGCACTTCGTTTGATTCCTCGGGACGCCGAAGCTGGAATCAGGGTTGGCATATCCCTCCCGGCGGGGGATTTTCTGGTGGAGGCTTCTCGGGAGGCGGATTCTCCGGCGGGGGAGGCGATAGCGGTGGCGGCGGAGCCAGTGGGAGTTGGTAACGATGAAAACTCAGGAATTTCTTCAAAAAATCGACGAGTCACAAGTCGTCGCAGCCATTGCAGAAGCTGAGAAGCGCACATCTGGCGAGGTTCGTGTTTATGTATCCTCGCGCCGGCGGGATGACGCGATGGCAGCCGCCCAGAAGCGCTTCGAAAAACTCGGCATGACCAAGACCGCTGAACGCAATGCCGTTCTGATTTTCATTGCACCGCTGACGCAAAAATTTGCCATCATTGGCGATCGCGGCATTCACCAAAAATGCGGGGATCCCTTTTGGCAGGAGGTCAGCGCTCATTTCTCGGCTGGTCTGAAAAGCGGCTGCATTACGGAAGCCCTCGTCAGCACGATTGGAAAGATCGGCGACCTGCTCGCGGCGCATTTTCCTCGCGCCGATGACGACCGCAACGAACTCCCCAATCGCATTGAACGGGATTGAACGCAGAGGACAGAAGACGTTTCGACAGAATTTACAAAATTTACGAAATGGAAAACTGTGAATTGCCGCCGTTGAAATTTTCGCTTTCCCAGTGTTTCAAGTGTTCCGAGCTTTTCTGCTTAATTTTGTCCATTCTGTTAATTCTTTCGTAATCCCCTTTCTGGGATAAATCCTGTCTTTCAAAATCCAGCCTCGCCTTTTTTTAACAGGCGCTGTTAATTTCGCAGCCGTGATTGACATGCAGCCTGTGCGCGTGCGCGCCAAATTCTTCTTCGAAGGGGACAAAAAGTTTTTCGTTAAGGGAGTGACCTACGGGCCATTCGCGCCGGACGAAAACGACGAGTATTTTGGCAAGCCCGAAGGAGCCAAGCGCGACTTGGATCTCATGGTCGAAGCAGGCGTCAATCTGGTTCGCATTTACTACGTGCCGCCGCGATGGTTCCTTGACCTCTGCGCGGAACGCGGCATCCGGGCTCTCATCTCGATCCCGTGGGCCGAGCACCTGGAATTTTTAAAAGATTCAAAAATCCGCGAAGCCGCCAAGAATGCCGTTCGCGAGGGTGTTAGAAAAAATGCGGGGCATACAGCGGTCTTCGGCTATCTCGTCGGAAACGAAATTCCAACCACGATGGTTCGCTGGCTGGGAGCGCGCCAGGTCACGGAGTTCGTCGAGCAACTCATCAATATCGGCCGCGCCGAGGATCCGCGTGCGCTTTTCTCCTACGCGAGCTATCCGCCAACCGAATACCTTCTGCCGCAGAACAGCGATTTTGTGACGTTTAACGTCTATCTGCACCGCCAGGAAGACTTTGATCGCTACCTCGCGCGCCTACAAAATCTTGCAGATGACAAGCCGCTCATCCTTGGCGAATTCGGTATGGACACGATACGCCACGCCGAGGAGGAACAGGCTGAAATGCTGCGCTGGCATATCGAGAGCGTTGTTCGCGGCGGTTTGGCAGGAACGATTGTCTACGCCTGGACGGATGAATGGTTCCGTGGAGGGCAGGAGATTTTGGATTGGGCATTCGGTCTCGTTCGCCGCGACCGCACGAAAAAACCAGCGTTCGACACGGTGAAGAACCTGTTTTTCGGCGAGGGCCCGATGACCTCCCGCGTGAAGCTGAAGGATTATCCTAAAGCCTCGGTGGTCGTTTGCTCCTACAACGGCGCCAAGACGCTCGACCGCTGCCTCGCCTCGCTCAAGGACATCAATTACCCCAATTACGAAGTCATTCTCGTCGATGATGGTTCGACCGATGACACTCAGGAAATTGCCGCTCGGCACCCGTGGGTGCAGAATATCAAGCAGGTCAACAAAGGCCTCAGCTACGCCCGCAACGTCGGCGCGCATGCGTCCACCGGTGATGTTATTGTTTATACGGACAGCGACTGCATGGCCGACCCGGATTGGCTTTACTACTTGATGGGAACGCTTCTCAGCGGCGACTTCGCCGGCGTGGGTGGACCAAACATCTCGCCACCTGCGGAAAACTGGGTTCAAGCGTGTGTGGCCGCTGCGCCGGGCGGGCCAAGCCACGTGTTGCTCACGGATGTCGTGGCCGAGCACATCCCAGGTTGCAACATGGCGTTTCACCGTTGGGCGTTCAATCAAGTCGGCGGGTTCGATCCCGAATACCGCAAGGCGGGCGATGACGTGGACTTCTGCTGGCGCTTGCAACAGAGCGGCGGAGTCATCGCATTCAGTCCGGCCGCCATCGTTTGGCATTATCGGCGTTTCACGTTAAAAGCATTCCAGAAACAACAGGAAGGCTACGGCGAAGCGGAGTCGATGTTGCGATTCCAGCACCTGGTTTTCTTCGGTCCCACCGGCACGGCGAAATGGAAAGGCCAGATCTACGGCGCCCCACGCTTCACGTGGCTCGTCAACAAGCCCATCATTTACCATGGCGTCTTCGGCGAAGGTCTCTTCCAATCTATCTACCCGACTCCGCAATCCGAGCTGGCTGCGTATTTAAGCAGTATCGAATGGGTCGCCCTCACGCTTTTCATTCTGGGCATTTCGATTCCGTTGCCATTCCTCCGCATCGTTCCTTATTTGATGTTCGGCGGAACGTTGCTTGTGGCGCTCTCCTACATGATCCATGCGCGCTTGGAGCCGAAGCATGATACGATCCGCGCGCGATTGCTCGTGGCCTTCCTTGCGCTTGCGCAGCCGCTCGTGCGGGGATGGGCGAGGTATTTCACCTGGCTGAAATTCAAACGCACTCCGCCGGCGGTCATCGCGAGTGTGGAAAAGGATTTTCAACCTGCACGTGGCAGCATCACGAAACTCCGCTACTGGAGCGAAAATGGCCATGGTCGCGAACTCTTGCTGCAGGAAGTCGTCAAATCGCTCGAAAGCGAGGGCTGGAACTACTCGCTCGATACAGGCTGGAAAGACTGGGACGTCCAGATCTACGGCAGTTTCTGGTGGGGCATCCAGCTTCGCTCGGTCACGGAATATCATGGTGGTCCGAAATGCCTCACACGCGTTCATCTCAAGACCCGCATGGTAGCAACGACATTTTTGCTCAGCTTCATTCTGCTGGGAATTCTGGCCTACCAACAGGTGTTCATTCCTGAAGCCTCATGGTGGCCATGGGTGCCGTATGTGGCATTTGAACTCTACCTCTACCGCAGAGTTCGCCGCCTCAAACGCCGCGTGGCGGAACTCGTTGGCGCCGCTGCCGGTCGCTGCGGATTTACCCGCATCACCAAAGCGGTTTGACCAATGCTCGACCGCGTCAGCGATTACCACTACGAACTGCCGCCCGAGCTTATCGCCAACCGCCCAACCGAGCGGCGCGACGATTCCCGCATGCTCGTGCTCCATCGCACCACTGGCGAGATTGAGCACAGGATGTTTCGTGATTTTCCCTCCCTTATCCGCCCGGGCGATCGCGTAGTGCTGAA
>JBEIMO010000063.1:0-9861 GCA_040378625.1 Verrucomicrobiia bacterium
AAAACGTCAACCGAAGCAAAAGCGCCGATGACGCCGGCAGAAATGAAGAGCAGGCTCGCGTAGAACCATCTTGGGTTTTGAGCGGGTGTTTTTGCAACGAGCACCGCCGCCAAGGTGACGATGGTCGAGAGGAAGAGCATAACGAGGCTCAATCCATCCGCGCCAAGAGTCAGGCTAATTCCCAAATTGGGAACGACCGGAGTGCTTGAGAGGAATTGGTATCCCTCCACCATGGGTTTAAAAATAACGGCCAATGCAAGTAGAAAGAAGACATTGACGATGGAACCCAGAATCGATGTGGTTCGAGGGTTTGCTCCGACCATGATCAGCACAGCCGAAAGGATCGGAACAAGGATGAGAAAGAGAAGTGGGCTCATTTGGAAAGAAGAATGTAAAGAAGACCAACGACCCCTGCGCCGAAGAAGAACGCGTAGGCTTGAATGTTACCAATCTGCAGGAAGCGCAGGGCAAATCCGCAGGCCCAAGTCAATTTGCTGGGCACTTGAACAACCAGAAGGTCCACGACCCAGCGGTCTGCCCAAGAGAGCACGGAAGCACCTCCTCCTTGGATTTTGTTGACCACCCAAAAATAGACATCGTCAATGTAGAGGCGGTTGGCAAAAAGCGGGATGTTGATAGGATCTTTGGCGGCTTTGAAATAGAGGAGCGCTGCCAATGCGGCCCCACCGAAGAAGGCGGCGTAGAGGAAAGTATGCAGTGCGTGAGGCACGTGCTCGGGTTCTTGGAGAACGAAGAGACGATTTTGAATCATCGGCCATCCGGCGCAAATGGCCATCACAGAAAGCACCAGCATGGGAACAATCATGGTCGCCGGTTGTTCATGGGCATGCTCGGCATGGTCGCTGCGGGCTTTGCCAAAGAAGATTACAAAAAACTCACGGAAGATGTAGAACGAAGTGAGAGCCGCCGCGCCTGCCACGAGCCATCCGAGAACAGGAATATTAACCACGGCCCACTCGATAATGAGATCTTTGCTGTAGTATCCGCTGGTGAATGGGCAACCAGAGAGAGCCAGCATGCCGGCAATGAAGCAAAGCATGGTGAGAGGCATCTTGGCGCGAAGCCCGCCCATTTTCCACATATCCACTTCATGATGCATGCCGATCATCACCGATCCGGCCGCGAGGAAGAGGAGACATTTGAAGCAAGCATGGGTGAAAAGGTGGAACATCGCCACGTCGGACGTCGGAGCGACTCCGATTCCCAGAACCATGTAACCCAGCTGTGAGATCGTGGAGTAAGCGAGGATTCGCTTGATGTCGCTTTGTTGGGTCGCCATCAGCGCGGCGGCAAAGCAGGTAATGCCACCCACCCAAGCGATGATCTCGCGGGCATTTGGAACAACCTCAAGAATCGGGAAAATTCGGGCCAGCATGTAAACACCGGCAGCCACCATTGTCGCGGCGTGGAGGAGAGACGAGACCGGCGTCGGGCCTTCCATCGAATTCGGGAGCCAGACATGCAGCGGCATTTGGGCGGATTTTCCAACCGTTCCCATGAAAACCAACACGCAGGCCACCGTCAGGAAGATCGGCGCGGCGGTTAAAGCCGGAATCGTGGTCACTAATTCGGAAAAGACCACTGTTCCTGTGGCAAACCAGAAAAGAAGGATACCCAGCATGAAGCCGAAGTCACCGATGCGGTTCACAATAAACGCCTGTTTGCCGGCGTCGGCAGCAGAATCTTTGGAGTAGTAATGGCCGATCAGGATGTAGGAACTGACACCGACCAGTTCCCAGAAGATAAACATCATCACAAAATTATTTGCGAGGACGATACCGAGCATGGAGAAGAGGAACAGGGACAGACCGGCGAAGAATCGGGAGTATCCCTCCTCCTCACGCATGTAGCCAAGCGAATAAATAAACACCAACGAGGCGATCGAGGTGACCACCAGGAGCATGATCTTGCTCAGTTTGTCAATCGTAACGCTGATTGGGATATTAAAATCCGGACCCAGGGAAAGCCAGTTGAATGAAAGATGGGTTACCGCTTCAGGCTGGGAAAAAAGCCACCAACTTAATGCGCATCCCACGAATGCGGCCAGAATCGCCAGCAGGGCACTCAGGCTTTTGGAAAAGCGGCCAATGAGAAGAATAAGGGCCGCTGATACGAGCGGGGTGAAAAGAATAATCCAAGGCGCGGTTTGCGTGCTCATCAAAACTTCAGCGTGTTAAGGTCTTCCACATGGGTGGTTTGTTTGGCCCGGAACAGAGCAACAATAATCGCCAATCCCACAGCGACTTCCGCTGCAGCCACAGTGATGATGAAAAATACCAGCACTTGGGCGTTGTAGTTGGGCATGCCTTCCGGACCGAGATGGAAGCGGGAAAATGCCACCAGCGAAAGATTCGCGGCGTTGAGCATCAATTCGAGCCCCATGAAAATAATGAGAATGTTTCGGCGCAGCAGAACTCCCGCCAAGCCGATGGCAAAGAGGAGACCGCTGACAAGCAAGTAGTGCGCTAAGGTTGGCATGAATTCGCGGAAATTTGTTGATTTGAGATGCCGTTAAAAATCCGGGTCATTTGAGTTCCTTTTTGCTGAGAAGAATAACCCCGACGGTTGCGGCAAGCAGAAGGACGCCGATGATTTGGAAGGGAAGATTGAAATTCCTAAAAAGTGCGAATCCGACTTGAGCGATGTCGTCCACTGCAGGATTGGAGAGCGCCGGCTTTACAACATTCAGCGCAGGAAGACCAACTACGACTTGAGTAAGCGCGGACACAAAGCCTCCGACGACGAGCCCACCACCAAGCCAAGCGGAGAGACGCACACGGCGGCGTTTTTCTTCGCGAAGATCGAGAAGCATGATGATGAACAGAAACAGCACCATGACGGCCCCTGCGTAGACGAGAACTTGGATGACCGCAATGAAGAAGGCGTCCAAGGTTACAAACACGGCTGCCAATGCCACGAAGGACATCACCAGACTCATGGCGCAGGAAACAGGATTCCGAAAAAAAACGACTCCCAAAGCGAACAGGAGCATCAGCAGTGAGAAAATCGAAAACAGGGCAAGTTGCATGGGCGATTGGTGTGGCTGTTTTTATCAGCCGGATCAGGTTTATTCTACTTCTTTTCGTTCCACTTGTTGACGAGCCCGGGCATCACGCCGCCGAGTTCGCGAAGTTTATGGATATCGTGGACCATTTCCGCTCGGGAGAGTCCGGTAATGGAATAATCCTTGCGCAGGTAGATTGCCTGCTCTGGGCAGACCTCCTCGCAGAGTCCGCAATAGATGCAGCGGATCATATCAATATCAAAGGCCTCGGGGCGTTTTTCGACTTTTCCCCATTGGTCACCAGTTGGAATTTCCTGTGGTTTGATCGTGATCGCACGCGGCGGACAAATGAACTCGCAGAGCTGACAGGCCACGCAGCGGTCACGTCCCCATTCGTCGCGAACAAGAGTAGGAGCGCCGCGATACCAAGATGGCATATTGTCATCCCACTTCTGCTCGGGATACTGCATCGTCACTTTTGTTTTTCCAATCAGACGATTGATGATGTGTCGCATCGTAATCACCAATCCCGCCAGAATCGTTGGCAGATAAATTCTCTCAGCAAAAGTGAGGCGAGGACGCGTGACGGTGTAAGCCATAAAAAGTGTGCGTGGTTCTAACAGGCTTTGCGAATCATGGCAACTGCGGACTCATTTTTTTATCAGGCCGCGAGCAGAGCCGCACCAAACACTCCCGCGCTGTCCCCCAGCATCGGAGGCACGATCCGGGTTTTAATTTCGGGATTGAACAAATGCCCGAGAATCGCCTGGCGCGTGGCGTCCTCGTAAAGAAGCGGAATGTTACCCACCCCTCCGCCGATGACGATGACATCGGGGTCGAGGATATTGATGACCACCGCGATGGCTTCGGCGAATTTGTGGCGCAGACGCTCCAGCGTTTGAACGGCGAGCGGTTCGCCCGCAGATGCGCGACGACTGATCTCCGGGAGGCGGATAGAATCTCCTCCTTGCTCGCGGTAGTAGCGTTCGAGCGATGGACCGGCGAGGACGCCTTCGATGCAACCGGATTTTCCGCAGTAGCACGGATACGCTTCTCCGGGGATTTGATTATGCCCCCACTCGCCGGCGATGCCGTGAATGCCATTGAGCACTTTGCCGCGAACAACAATTCCGCTGCCGACACCCGTGCCGAGAATGAGACCATGAACGACCTCAGCCCCTTTGCCGGAGCCGAAGATCGCCTCCGCGAGGGCAAAGCAATTGGCATCATTGGCCATGAGAATTTCGCATCCCAAAATGCGGGATAAATCATCCCTGAGCGGACGGCCATTCAGACACGTTGTGTTGGAATTTTTCAAACCTCCGGTGGATGGTTCAACCGCTCCTGGCGTGCCAATACCGAGTTTTGCGGGGCGCTTCATGCCTGAAGAATTTTCCAAATCGGAAATGACGCCTGCCAACTGGCTCATCACATGATCGTATCCCTGATCTGCACCAGTCGGCCTGCGCAAGCGGTGAAGCGCCTCTGCCGGCTTTTCGGGGTTCATGATGACCCCTTCGATTTTAGTTCCCCCGAGATCAATCCCCCAAAGAGGAGATGAACTCATTGAGAGACGCGCATCGGCATGATGACGTAGAGGAACGGCGTCTGGATTTTGATAACTCCAGGGCTCATCTCGTCGATCAAATCCAAATAAATTTCGTCATTCGGGAGGTTGCGAAGCGGATCCATGAGGAACTCAGGATTGAACGCAATCGACATGTCTTTTCCACGATAAGGGATCGACATTGACTCTTTCGCCTCACCGATATCCGGTGTGTTTGCCGAGATATCGAGGTTGTTTTTTGAAAGGGTGAGTCGCACAGAGCTGGTCTTGTCGGTGCTGAGAAGAGAAACGCGGCGCACGCAGTTGTAGAACATCTCGCGCTCGAGGGTGACGCGCTCCGTAGCCTCTCCAGGAATGACCTGACGGTAATTGGGATAACTTCCTTCCACCAACTTCGAAACGAGTTGGGCGCCGTTGAGGTCGAAGGACACCAAATTCTCGGACGTTGAAATCTCCACATCACCCTCATCGGAAAGCAAGCGTTGGATTTCCGTGACCGCTTTAGTCGGGAGAATGAAGTCACGTTCGTGGCTTTTTGGGAATTCGAGATCGCTGTCGAAAAGCGCCATGCGGCGACCGTCCGTGGCAACGAGGGTCAGCTTGTTATCAGCCAGAGAGAAAAGAATGCCATTGAGAACATAACGGGCCTCGTCGCTCGAAATCGCGTAGGATGTTTTGCGGAGACCATCCTTGAGTTCGGCTTGTTTGATCGTGAGAGATTTCGGTTCCGTGAATGCGGGAAATGCTGGAAATTCCTCGCGGGGAAGGCCGAAGATTTTGAAATAGCTCGCTCCGCAGCGGATGGATGCGGCATTTTTAGAATCCACTTCGATAGTGATTTCCGCATTTGGTAATTCGCGGATGATGGAAACCAGTTTGCGGGCGGGAAGAGTTGTCGCTCCAGACTTTTCCACGCGGGCTTCGATGCGGCAACGGATTCCAACTTCCAAATCCGTCGTTGTGAGGCGCAGGCCGGTTTCATCTGCCTCAAGCAAGGCATTGGTCAAAACCGGGAGCGTCGGGCGTGTGCTGACGACGTTCTGAATGCGTTGGAGACCTTCGAGGAGTGCTTCTTTAGTTACCGCGATCTTCATGATTTATCCAACGATGTTTAGGGGGTCGCCCTATTCGTGTCAACCGCGACGTGATGGCAATTCCTGAATATTTCTCAGCAGGCTACGAACTCCGCATGCGTTCGATCGTCGCCGTGGTCGAGCGTCCTTCGACCATTTCAGCCAGAACCACGCAACCACCATTGGCCTCCACGATATCGCGCCCACTGACATAGTGCGCCCAGTCCTTCCCCTTCACGAGCACATCGGGAAGGATTTTAGAAATAAGGTCACGGGGTTCGTCCTCATCGAAAATGACAACAAAATCCACCGCCCGCAAGGAACCGAGAACAAACGCGCGATCGGCCTCGGGATTGACCGGACGGGTTGGCCCTTTGGCTCGACGCACCGAGGAATCGCTGTTTAAGCCTACAACCAGCGCATCGCCCTGCGCCCGCGCGAAGGCCAGATATTCCGTATGACCGCGGTGAAGAATGTCGAAACATCCATTGGTAAAAACCAGTTTCCGACCTTGGGCACGGAGTTGATCGCGCTCCTGACGGGCTTCTTCAGGCGTGAGGATTCGAGGCTGATTCATACTTAGACCACTTGAAAAATCATCGGCGTGGACTCGCGATGACTTTCGGCATCCTTGCGGCGCGCCTGTTCGATGCGGCGCAGATAGAAGTCCAATGCGGCATCTGGGATTCCCGGGATGCGGGCTTTAGTGAATTCATCCACCGCCTTGTCCCAATGCTTCTCGCGGTAGTGCAGGATGCCAGTCCAGAAATGATCACGACTGCGCTCACGCTCGGGAGAGAGGCCGTGCTTGGGCGCAAGGATTTCGTAAATTTCAATACGGCGCCTTTGTGCGGAAGCCTTGAGAATTTCAATAGGCCGAACCTCAATGGTCTCCGCTGCGGGATTATAAGTATCCGGCCCGATGAGAATACGCGTGCCATAGTTGGAACAGGAGGCACAGAGACGCCGCGCAAAATCAACCGCAGGTCCAGCGACACTGAAACTTCCCAACCGACGCCCGCCAAATGCGGCGGCAATAATGTCTCCCGAATCAAGCCCCATACGGATATCGAGACGTCTTTGCCAGCGCGTATCGCATTCCTTATTGAGTTCATCGAGCCGGGCAGCCAGATCCACAGCGGCGCGGCAAGCACGGATGGCATGACGCTCATCTCCGACTGGCGCACCAAAGACAACGCGGATGCATTCGCCATTACACTCGTCCAGATACCCTCCCGATTCGACGAGATAATCCGATGAGGTTCGCAGGAAAAGATTCGTAATCGCCGCGTAATCTTCGGGTGGGAGAAGTTCCATCAACTCCGAGTGATTATGAACCGACACAACAAGCACGGTCGCATTGACGACACGGCCGGGGAAGGCAACGGGCGCGCTGGACGTGAGCACTTTTTGAAATGCCGTGCGTGAGAGCCTCTGGCCAAATAGCCGCTCCAGCAATTGCTTTCTGGCCCCCGCCCGCGTTTTACTCCATGCCAAACCAAGCCCCAGGCTGATCAACACCGCCATGATCGGAACGAATGGACCAAAATATTTGTCATACAGCGCCAGCACGAGACACCATGTAAAAAGCAAACCACAGGCGATTCCCGACAATGTCACTTTAACAACCGGACGAGGAACATCGACCGCCACCCACGCGAAGCCGAATGCGAGAAGCACGGCCAGCAGCAGAGATACGGCCTGCGCGGGCACAAACGGTCGAATCCCGAGAACCAATTGCAGAATCGAATCGACAGGAAGAAAAACACCCGATGCATAGATAAATACCGCAAGGATGCTGGAGATCACGCCGATGGCGGCACTTGCTTTAAGTTGAGTCATTGTTTGTCGTTTAATCTATCTTTCCACTTTAACAACCACGAGGGCGTGTCAACAAATGGATTATTTCCACTCACGCCTAGTGAACGCGAGGCGCGCATGTGCAGGCAGGAATCCCATCAACTCTCTTCTACGAAAATTTGCGTGAAGAAGTAGAGGTAGCCGAGAACGATGAGCGCAAAAATCAGAATCAGAGGAATCACCAACGGAATCCAAGCGGTGCTTGATCTATCTACCAGAACTGGTCGTTCCTTCCGTGCATTTGGGGAGGCTTCCATCTCGCGTGCTTTTTCCAAGGCGTAGCGCAAATGCTCGAGTAGCTCCGCGTAGGAGGCGTAACGTTTTTCGGGATCCTTCGCCATCATGCGATTGATGACATAAGCGGTTTCATTGCTGACATGCGGCGCGAACGATTGAATGCTCACGGGACGGCTTTTCAACTGCTTAAGCGCAACCAACGAGGCTGTCTTGTCCTCATACGGCGGACGTCCCGCCAGCGCATGAAATAATGTTCCTCCCAAGCTGTAGATGTCACTGCGGAAGTCCTCCGGTTTTTCATCCAACTTCTCTGGCGCGATATAATAGGGCGTTCCCCAGATTTCTCCGTTGGAAACAGCCGCCTCGCTCATGACCATCGCCAAACCAAAATCCACCAATTTCGCCGAACCCGGTTCGGTAAATAAAATATTAGCCGGCTTGAGGTCTCTATGAATGAGTCCCCTCTCCAATGCCGCTTCCAAGCCTAAGGCAATCTGAATACCGACTTCGAGAGCCACAACTTCCGAGACCGCCGATTGTTCCTGAATGAGATCATCCAATGAACCTCCGGCAATCATTTCCATGGCGATGTAAAATTGGCCATGGGCTTGGCCGAAATCGTAAACCTTGACTACATGCGGGTGATTGATCGCCGCCGTCGTGCGGGCTTCGATCTCGAGTTTTTCGCATTCTTTGGAATCGGTGCTGACATCCACCTTGAGGGCCTTGAGAGCGACTTCGCGTTGGAGATTCACATCCGTGGCACGATAAACCGAGCCCATTCCGCCTTGTCCAAGAAGGTTGGTGACTTGAAAATTATTGAACCGCGCCCGCGCTTTGAACTGATGTTCGCAGGAAGGGCAGCTCACATCGGACACAGGAACCACACCCATCATGTCGATCGGCGTGCCGCACTGCGGGCAGGGCTCCAGCAGATCGCCCATCAAATCGCTCCATACGTCGGCGGGATTGTCTGCGGGTTCGGATTCAGGAGAGTTATTTACCAAAGTCGCCATGGGGAGTAACATTCAAGTAATGATCATTTATTCCAACCCGAAGCGGATTGCAAATCTATTAGGGCTATGACACCTGAACTGAAATTTGTCATCCCGCCAGAGGACGCCGGAGAACGTCTGGACCGCTTTCTCGGACGCACCTGCTCGGATTTTTCGAGAGTCCGTCTTCAGGACTTTATCCGCAACGGACACGCGCAGGTGAACGCACTGCCCGCCAAACCCTCACAGCAACTTCGCGAGGGCGACGAGGTGATTTTAAATATTCCCACGGAGGTGACCCCCTCGCCCATCGCCGCGCAGGACATCCCGCTCGACATTCTTTTTGAGGACGACTTCCTCATGGTTATCAATAAACCTGCGGGCCTTGTTGTGCACCCCGGCGCAGGGAACATGGATGGCACGGTGGTGAATGCGATTTTGCACCATTGCGACGGGATCGAAATCGTCGGCGGAGTCGAGCGTCCCGGCATTGTTCACCGCTTGGACAAGGAAACATCGGGCTGTCTGGTCATTGCCAAAACTGAAAAATCCCACCGAGCGATTGCCGATGAGTTCGCCTCGCGCGGAGTGGAAAAAACCTACTTGGCCCTTTGCGAGGGAACGCCCCGTATGCCGCATGGGAAAATTGATGTCTCGATCGGCAGACACAAAGTTCACCGACAAAAGATGGCTGTGGACGAGCGCGGTCGCGATGCGCTCACACACTACCGCGTGCTCGCCACGAGCGAAAGCAAGGCCCTCATCGAATGCCGCCCACGCACTGGCAGAACGCACCAGATCCGCGTCCACTTGAAACACCTCGCCCATCCCGTGATTGGCGATCCCCTCTACGGCAGACGCGGCAGCCACGAGCGCCATTACCTGCATGCTTGGAAAATCACCTTCACTCATCCCGAAACCTTGAAACGCATTTCGTTCACTGCACCGGTGGCGAATGATTTTCCCGAATGGGCACGAACGGCGGCAGTCCAGTCTTTACAAGCCCCACCGCCCGCAGGAATCCTTAACGACGAATGACAATTCTTGATCGATTGGAAAAGTGGCTCGGACGTTTTGCCGTGCCAGGATTGATTCGCTATGTCG
>JBEIMO010000064.1:0-9674 GCA_040378625.1 Verrucomicrobiia bacterium
CCCCTTTTTTATTTTTTCTCACACCACACCCTGCTCCGCCCCTCACCTCTCATCACCCCATCCCCCATCAAACCCGCTCCCAATAAGCCTCCCAAAGCGTCAATAGTTTTTCTGACCTGTTTTAGAAAAATTATTTTTTATTTTAATGGCACACATTTTTACCCGTCATCGCAGGCATTCTTGGAGTTTTTGAATGCTATTGGGCGATGGTGTGAAATGGCGCGAACCAGGAAATCCAGGCCGAAAGAATGATCCATGCGAGGACATCCAGCCCAAACCCGGTTCGAATCATGACCGACAGAGGAACACGCCCGCTCCCATAAATGAGGGCATTGGCAGGAGTGGACACAGGAAGCATGAACCCACAACTGCCCGCCAGAGTGACTGCGGTAGCCAGACGGAGCGGAGACTCACTTATCTCTGCAGCCATTGAAGAGACGACGGGAAGCAATGCCGCTGCCGTGGCCGTATTGCTGGTAATTTCCGCGATGCAGATCACAAAGAAAATGACCAGAAGCAACATCGCTGGAAATGGCAAATGAGTGAACCCACTGGCTCGTTGACCAATCCATTCCGCCAAACCATTTTCCTGAATCGCGGCGGCTAGGCTTAATCCTCCGCCGATGATCAGAAGGACATCGATCGGCAGTTTTTTTGTCCCCTCCCATTGCAGCAAGTAACCTTGAGAAGGCGCACCGGAAGGTATCAAAAAGAGCAGGATGCCGCTCGCCATAGCGATCGATGCATCAGAGAGCGCTGGAAGGAAACTCTGGAGAATCGGACGCAGGCACCAAAGCAGCGAGGTCATTCCAAAAATGATAGCCACACGAAATTCCGCGCGACTCATCACGCCCATTTTAGCCCTTTCGTGTTTCAGTAGATTCAAGACCTCGGGTGACTTGCTACCGCAAATGGAAAACGAAATTTTCGTAAGCAACCACCATGCGGCGAGGAGAAGCAAAATGGCAACAGGCAGCCCAATTTTGAGCCATCCTAAAAAGCCAACAGCAATCTGATGTTCCTCCCGAAGAAATCCGGCCATAACCGCATTGGGAGGTGTTCCGACCAGCGTAGCCATGCCGCCGATGCCAGCCCCATATGCCACAGCCAAAAGCAAAGCTGAGGAAAATGCCTTGTCGTTTTTTTGCTCGAATAAATGAAGCACAGAAACCGCCATGGGGAGCATCATGACAGCAACCGCCGTGTTGCTTACCCACATCGAAAGAAAGGCCGACGCTGTCAGAAATCCCGCAATAATTTGAGATTTTCCCACTCCCGCCACACCGATGATAGATAGAGCCATGCGCCTTTGAAGCCCTGAACTTTCCATAGCCAGCGCGAGCAGAAGCCCGCCAAGAAATAAAAAAATAATGGGGTTGGCATAAGGCGCTGCTGCGGCATGGGCCGAACTAATTCCAGCCAGAGGAAAAATCACGAATGGCAATAGCGCCGTCACCGCAAATGGGATGAATTCCGACAACCAAAGGGACGCCATAAAAACAGCTACGCCGAGTGTTCTCCATCCAGTTTCTTTCAAACCATCCGGCGCATCAGAAACAAGGGTGAAAATGAAAAACGCCAGACCCACCAGAGAAATAATACAGCGAAGAGACCACTTCTTTTTCTCCAGATTTTTCTGGGATTCGCCAAATTGCATTTTCACTGGCGCGAGATTAGCGCCACTGGCTGATAGCACCTATGGGGCTAAACCCTCATGGAATCAACCGCTCTAACTTCGCGTGATCTGAAGACCTGACGTCGAGATCGAGAAATCAACAAAACGTGCTCGAGAATTAGGAGGTGAGTGAGTCAGCTTCTGACGAATGCGATCACCCGCATCCTCATCTTTCGCCAGAAGCAGCATGTAACCCCCGCCGCCTGCGCCAAGAAGTTTCACGCCTGCCGTGTAGTCGCTCACTGAAGAAATAATAGCAGCCACCTCCGGCGGGTTCGTCCCCTTGTCCAGCGCTTGATTGAGTTCCCAACTTGTTTGAACAACTGCACAAAGGTCCGGCCAGTTTTGTCGCTGAATCGCTTGATAGGCGCCTCGGGCATGATTGCGAATGGCAAAAAGATTTTCCATGTGCGCATGCGAGTTCAGCAACATTCCACGGACAATTTCCTGCAAAATGGTTTTAGCCACGCGAGTGATGCCGGTGTAGTAGAGCAATGCCATGCGATTCGCGGTTTGCGCACCAAGAAGTTTCTCAGGCAACCAACGGACTGATGGCCGCTGATCAAATCCAGCAGAGGTTTCGATGAGTTTAACTCCATGGTAAATACCTCCCGCTTGATCCTGCCATCCGCCACCAGAAGTGAGCATCTGCTCGAGCGCGAGCGTTCGACGCAATATTTCACCATGATCCCATCCCAGACCGCCCGTTGAGCCAAGCGCGGCAAGAAGCGTAGCGGCAAGAACGCTGCTTGTGCCAAGACCAGAGCCTTTTGGCGTTGCCGCGAGCAGGGAAATTTCAATGCCGCCCCCGAAGCTCTCCAACAATTCCCTGAGGCTCGATGGCGACTGCGCGTGAAAGCGTGGGTGGAACCCCGCGAGGCAGAAAGCCGCTTTGGCCAAGGAAAATTCATCACCAACGTGCGAGCAGTTTTCTAATTCCTCAAACGAACGAACTACTGTTTGAGCCCCAAGATCGATCGAACGAATGACGATGTGTGGTTCCTTGCAAACGCGTGCAAAAACCTGCACTGGCGCTTGCCCATTCAGATCAACGCCCATGTTCACAACAGCGCCGCCGTGTTTTAGACAGAACGGCGCTGTATCACTCCACCCTCCAGCGAGGTCCAAGCGAACCGGCGAACGGGCCCAGAGGATTTGATCTTCGATGAGAGAATTCCGGGGAGCTACTGGAGAACAGAGACCAATGATCTTTTCCGCCAGCGCGGCAAATGCGCGGCGTTCATATCCTGCAGATTCCTCCCCTCGCCGCCTCGCAACGGCGGCTGCGAATGCATTTTCATGCATGCGCCGGAGAGCATCTGCATCAGATTCATTCGGTATGGGCGCCGCATGATTTCCCTTGGCGTAAATGGCAGCCGCATTGTCGAGATCGACACGGAAGAAGGGATTGCTGATCCGATGCTCCCAAAATCGACCCGATGCCTTTGCTGCGAGAGATCGCCGTTGGGCATAGAGGCGCTGCAAGTTGACCTGTTCACCCAGTTCGCGAGCACTGAAGCGGGGCGCAGCGAGCCATGTCTCTTTGGCTCCAGCCATTGGGTTGGCATGGAGCAACCAGTCGATCCACTCGGACTTTACCTCAGGCACGAGGGCAAAAAGTTTGGCTTCTTGAATATCTGTTTCTGGCTCAATCCCTGCCTCATTCAGCGAAATACCTCGCTCGGCGAACCACTCCAATGCGGCACGTCCCATCCAGAGCGCCTTAGCCACTGGACCTGAAAAAGGATCATCAAATCCATAGTTGCGAATCGCAAAGTCCGATTCCCCGACAGGGACGCAATCCACGCAATCTCCAGACGACAGCGAAAAATTCCATTCGCCCTGCGGCAGGCCGGTGAGCGCGTTTTCGCCCGCAGGAAGGAAATCATCCGGCAGCGCGCAGTTCTCAATCCAAAGCAACTTGTGATCCGACGAACGCTTTTTGAACGCGAAGCTCGAGTTGATGACATACATGTCGGGATGCGGCTTGCGCCAGAAGTCCTCTTGGTCTGTTCGTCCGGTCGGGCGATTCTGCAATTCCGAGAGCGACTCGATCATCTGCCGCGTTGTTCCGAAGTGGTAAAATTCGGCATCAGCCATTGGAACCACGCCGACCGTGAGCGCGTTGATTTCGACGTCGATTTCCGAAGGTGTGCTGCCAAGCGCTGGACCAAGGCCCGCGTAGAGTTCGTAATTGGCCGCACAGGATCCGGTGAATTTTTCCCCGCCCCACCCGCAGCGGCGCATGAGAACATCAATCGCCCGCTGACTCAGCAGCCAAAGGCCAGTATCGACAAAATAGGCATACTCTGCGGCAAGTTTCCGGATTTTTTCCGGCGAGGGTTTCTGAAGAAAGAAGGCGACCTCTCCCCGCGAGGAACGTGGGCAGAAGAAGACGCCAAAATGCGAGGCCACCTCCGGGCTAACCATCATTCCAAATCCCACAACATCGGCGCTGGGAAGTGCCGGCAACTCCTCGGGGAATTTCAAAAACACATCACCGCTCGCCACAAGAACGCGAGATTCCTTGGGAGCAAGATCAAGAATGCGGGCGTAATCATCCGCCTGCAAATCGAGCAACGTTTGATCCAAGCGCTGACCATACGACCACCGCATCACGGGCATCGGCATCAGCACTTTTCCTGCGGAGGCATAAGCCGGAAGCCTCCGGCTCTGACCACCGGCGAGGAGCACCAATTTCTTGCTCGACCCAATCCAAGAATCGAAGCCCGCTCCTTCCGCACGGCAAGCGTCGGAGAGCAACTGGGCCACCCCTCCGCCTGATCCCAACTTTCCCCCTGGAGGATCGCAAGATGCAAACCAGCGGCGAGGTGCATCTGGAAAGAGTGACGAAAATCCCTGCGCCATCGCGGGCGGCAGCGAAAGGAGAAATTGCAGCGATTCCGACATGCGAGGGATTATGAATATTGGCGCGCCAAATGCGAGACCAGTTCTTTTGGGTTTAGCTCACAACCAGCAGAATTAGCCACAGAGGTCACAGAGGCCTCAGAGAAGAAAAGGGTTAAAAACGCGCTCCCAAAATCCCTTCACTCCGCGGGAGAGAATAACGTCGCGGCGAGCGTCTATTGCTTAGCGGCGCTTCTTTTGCGAAGCGTGATGCGCTTCATGCGGGAGCCGTCCTGTGGGCTCCAAGTCATGACCTCGGGATCGTCTTTAAAAATATTATGAACGATCCGGCGGTCGTAGGAATTGAGGGGATCGGTTTGAATTGGGCGGCCTGTGGCCCGGACAGCCTTGGAGAGTTGCTGCACTTTGGCGATCAACGCATCATCCCGCATGGCGCGGTAATGCTCGACATCGACAATGACGCGAGGGGCGTCAGGCGTTTGCGCCGACTGAATGCGATTAACCAGATATTGCAGATCATCCATAACCTCTTCGTTACGGCCGATGAGGCGGTTCGACTCGCGGGATAAAATTTGGAGCACCTTGTGTCCGTCCCGTTCCTCTTCCTGAATGTTGGCGACGAATCCGAGATATCCGAGAAGGGTGTCGAGGATTTCAGTCGGCGTCTGGTTCATGGCTTGTGTTGGTTTTTAGATTTCTTTTTGACCTGTGCGGCCTCGCGTTTCGCAACGACGCTCTTTTTTTCAAGAGTTGGCAACGGTTGATTCCGCGTCATGTAAAGTTGGACGATAGAGAAAAGGTTTTGAGTTGTCCAATACAGTGCAAGGCCACTGGCGTAATTGTAACAGAAAACCAAGAAAATCACCGGCATGAAGTAGAGAATGCGCTGCTGCATGGCGTCTCCAGTTTTTGGAGTAATAGCCATCTGCCAAATCATGGTGCCAGCCATCACGATCGGCAGGACATTGATCGGGAAACCCAGCACGTGCCAGACGGTATCAGGCTGCGAAAGGTCGGCGATCCAGAAGAACGAACTGTTGCGCAACTCGATCGCCGTTCCGAGCATCGAGTAAAACCCGAAGAAAATCGGAATTTGAATGAGCATTGGAAGGCATCCGCTGAACGGATTGACGCCATACTCGCGATAGAGCTTCATCGTCTCTTCGTTCATCTTCTGAGGGTCGTCTTTGTATTTGACCCGCATCTCGGTCATTTTCGGTGCGAGAAGTGCCATCTTGCGCATCTCGCGTGTTGCCTTGTTTTGAACCGGCCAGAGAGCGGTTTTAATCAGCAACGTGAGAATGATAATCGCCGCCGCATAGCTTCCCACGAAGGTGTGCAGCTTGTTCATCGCCCAGAGGAGCGACTCGCTCACGATTCCAAACATTCCAAAATTCATGACCTTATCCTGCGTCAGACCTTGCTTGCGGAGGTTCGGAATTTCCTTCGGCCCGGCGTAGATTTGGTAGGTGCGCGTCTCGGTCGCTCCGGCAGCCAATTGAAATCCAGCCTGATTTAACCCGCCCTGAATCCCAAAAACCGGACTCCCATTGAAGGAAGGCGCATTGAAACGCTTCGCCCAAACAGACTGTGGGCGTCCTCCGTTTTTGGCTGTAATGATCGTGCAAAAATACTGACTGGTGACAGCCGCCCACTCGATGTCGGATTTGCTCTCCAAATAAAGAGGCCGCTCGCCGTGGATTGGAATTCCGATCAGCGGAACGGAACTGGCTGAGAACCAATTTACATCAATCGTGGACATGCTTGTGCCATGCCCCCAGTCGAACCGAGTATACATCGGAAGATCGTTGACGTGGATAGGAGCGGCTCCTCCGGTTCCCACAAAGAAATCAGGAACACGCATCGATGCTTGGCCGGGATTGTGGAATGTGACCTCCAGATTCACCGAATACGGAACGCTTGCATCCTGGGTCAGAGTGAAGTGTTTGGTAATTTGCAGGCCGTCTGCGGTCTTTTGTTGAAAAGTGGCTTCGCCATTCGCGGCGCTGGTGGACATTTCAAATCCGCCCAGAACCTCGCCCGGCGAGAATCCCATAGCCCCGATCGGCATTGTGCGACTACGGTTGAGCGAGACGTGCTCTTTGTTTTCCCCCATGTGGAGGAACAGGATGACTTGCTCGATGCCGCCGGAATCGTTGTTGAAAACATACTCCGCTTTGTCATTCGAAAGCGACTCGGCCCGCGCGGTCATTGAAGAAACCGGTAACGGCGTCTGTGCAGGCGTTGGAGTCGCAACTGGAGCGGCTTGCGCGGCTTCAGGAGAAGCTGAGGCATTGGCAGCGGCCGCCGCCTGGAGTTGAGGTTTGTAGTATTTACTAACATACCACTGCCAGGCGAAGAGGCCTACGACAGAGAGGGCGATAGCGATCAGGGATTTACGGTCCATTAATTTGAAACTGGTTTGAAGGCGGGCGGAACGGGATCATTCCCGCATCCTCCCCACGGATGACAGCGCGCCATGCGGCGGATTCCGAGGAATATTCCCCTCGCCGCACCATGGGAGCGAAGGGCCTCGATGAAGTATTGTGAACAGGAGGGAAGAAAGCGGCAACCACAGCCCGGACCGCACAAAGCCTGCAGCAGCGGCGACAGCGCAATCTGATAAATGCGAATCAGGACGATGAGCAGGTTTTTCATTCGGCAGGCGGGAAAATAGAAAGTCTGCGAGCAAGAAGCAACCATTCTGCCTTTAATTCCTGAAAAGTTGCATTCGCTGCGGCGGATTTTGCGACGATAACAATCAGACACCCCGGAACTATTTGGCTCAAAGTGACGCGGGCGAGTTCTCGAAGTCTGCGGCGGACTTTATTACGAACAACCGCCCCTCCCACGCGCTTTGAAGTAATGATGCCAATTCGGGAGGCCATGGTCGCATCGGTTTTCAATAGCCCGACACGAAGGAGGCGAGCTTGGGATGATTTTCCATGCTCGCGCACTCGGGTGAAATCGCCGCTGACACGCAGTTTGGCGGATTTCGGAAAACGCTGACGAGGCCGATTAGGCCTGGGTGTGTCTTGCGAAATGGACTTCGACACCTTTCGGAAGGAGGCGCTTGCGGCCATGCTGACGACGACGGCTCAGGATAGCCCGGCCTGCCTTGGTCTTCATGCGGGCGCGGAACCCGAACTGCTGTTTGCGCGTGCGCTTGGAAGGCTGGTATGTGCGTTTCATAAAATCTTTAAAAGTGAGGCGAGGAGGTTAGTCCGCTTGATGGCCACGTCAACCGAAAAATATCTGCCCTAAAAAATACTTTTGCAGTCAATGACATCAAAACCAAGCCCTCCCCCATCAGGACAAATGCTCTTGCCTCCCCAATCAGGTGGAAACTAGTGTCGCCGGATGAAAGTTTTGGTAACAGGCGGAGCTGGATTTATCGGCTCCCATGTTTGCAGTCATCTCCTCCTACAAGGGCACGAGGTGGCGGTGATTGATGACTTCAACGATTTCTATAATCCTGAAATCAAGCGCGCAAACATCAAGTCACTGGGCGGCGGCGTTTCCCTGAATGAAGGCGATATTCGCGACCGCGATTTCGTCAAAGGAGTTCTTTCTCAGGGAGGGTTTGACGCCATCATCCACATTGCGGCGCGCGCCGGAGTTCGACCCTCGTTGCTGAACCCTCAGCTTTACATCGACACCAATATCACCGGCACCCACAATCTGCTCGCAGAAGCCCACCAAAACGGGATCGGCAGGTTTTTGTTCGCCTCCAGCTCGTCGGTTTACGGCCTCGCGAAACAAGTTCCCTTTTCTGAAGATCTCGCGCTCCCCCAAACGCTGAGTCCTTATGCCGCCACCAAAATTGCCGGGGAACATCTGTGCGGAAATTACGCCCATCTTTACGGGATGAACGTGTGTTGCTTGAGATTTTTTACGGTCTATGGGCCAGGTCAGCGTCCGGATTTGGCGATCCACAAATTCACCGATTCGATTTATCGCGGGAAATCGATCCCTCAATTTGGCGACGGCTCGACGCGCCGCGACTACACTTATGTCGATGACATCGTTCAAGGCGTGCTGGGCGCCTTGCGCTACGAGGGACCGAAATTCGACATTTTCAACCTTGGGGAAAATCAAACAACAACGCTGTCCGAATTGATCCTCGAAATCGAGAAAGCCCTCGGCAAAAAAGCCATCATCGAGCGTCTCCCAGAACAGCAGGGCGACATGCCACTGACCGCTGCCGACATCACCAAGGCCCGCTCGTTGCTTGGCTACAATCCCCAAACAAAAATCCGCGAGGGCATCCCGAAATTCGTGGAATGGTATTTGAGCCGCCAATGAAAAGTGTCACGGACATCGCTTCGGCGCTGGTTCAAATCCCCAGCGTGAATCCCGATGGCGGCGATCCCGGCACGCCCCACACGGGAGAGGCTGCATGCGCCAATTGGGTATCAGATTTTTTGCACAAGCTTGGCGCAGAGGTTTCTCTCCGCGAAGTGCTGCCCGGCAGACCGAATGTGGTCGGGCGTTTCCCATCGAAAATTCCAAATGCTCCGCGCGTTCTTTTTGCCCCGCATCTCGACACCGTAAGCGTGGCGGGCATGACGATCGAACCCTTCAGCGGCGAGGTGCGCGAAGGCCGCCTTTGGGGACGAGGTTCGTCCGACACCAAAGGCCCAGCCGCCTCGATGCTATGGGCACTTCAGGAAGCGAAGGATTTTCTTTCAACTCTTCCTTACGAAATCTGGTTCGCCGGACTGGTCGGTGAAGAGGCTGGCCAGTTTGGCGCCAAAGCCCTCGCCGAAGAGGAGCACTTCGACTTCGTCCTCGCAGGCGAACCGACATCACTCCAAGTCGTTCACACCCACAAAGGCTCCTGCTGGCTACAACTGAAAACCCATGGCCACGCCGTTCATGCCTCGCGCCCGGAAGCCGGCGAAAATGCGATTTACAAAATGTGCGAGGCGATTGATTGCCTCCGCCAAGAAATCGATCCCATGCTTGCGAAAAACGTCGATCCTGTGCTTGGTCGCGCCACCATGAGCGTTGGCATCATCCAAGGCGGCTCAAAAGTGAATATTGTTCCCGACGTCTGCCAAGCCTCGGTGGATATCCGCACCATTCCAGGAATGAATACGGAATTTGTCAGCCGCATGTTGAAAGATCG
>JBEIMO010000065.1:0-9610 GCA_040378625.1 Verrucomicrobiia bacterium
ATTTAAATCCTTGTTCACCAGCATAATAAATTTGATTAATTAACTCGTAAATACCTCCGGACTGAAACAGTAAAAACCAAGATAAAAAAAGAAAAGGAAAAGCCAAACTAGCAATTGCCGTTACCCAAACATCACGACGATTAACTATAAAAACAGTTAATATCACCACCCCAATTAATGGATAAGAAAAATAATGAGCTCCCATTGCTAATGAGCACATAACTCCCGCAAGAACCGCATCCCGAGTTTTATGCTGCTGGATAAAGGAAATCAAAAAGCCAATGCTTGCTAGAACAAACATTCCCTGCATCGGATGACCTCGAACCCAACGATAATGAGTGGCAGCCTCTGGATAAGTCAGTAAAACCGCCGCGCAAAGAAATCCGAATTTTACACCTCCCAATTGAAAACCCACCCAAAAAATAATAAATGCCGTTGCTAAAGCTATTAAAACTTGAAGGATGCGTCCTGCAAAAATATCTTTTCCAAAGCACCTCATTGAAACCGCAAGTGTTAATAGATAAATGGGAGGGTGTGGATTTGGATTAAGAAAGTTCATTTGCATGGGACCATATCGAGGGTGCCCTTGCGCCATTGTCCAGGCCTCCTCAAGGACCATCGATTCATCTCCATACCATTTCGGATTAGTGCGCAAATTAGGCAGGTAAATCAAAGCCCAAAGGATAGAGATAAGCAACACGCCAAAAATTATTTGGTTTATAGGTAAATTTTTAAAAAACCTGTCGGATATGCGCGAATAAAATTCCATATATTGCAGCCTATTTCATCACATCTATTATTGGCGACTTTAAAATCTACCCTGACTGCTTTTTAAAATCTTTCCAAATCGCTTTTTATTTATTACTTTCTCTGAGTAAATTTTAAAACTGCACTATACCTCTTAGGTTTTATTATTAGAATTGCACTGGGTGATCAGATATAATCGTTTATTTTACTACACTATTACCGTAGTCTTCGCATTATCTGCCCTTTTGACTTTCTTTTGGTTGCGGCAGCCAGTTTCGAATCAAGAGCTCTTGGCTAACTTTGCAAAGGCGGGGGATTTTTGGGAGGCTGCGAAGTCGGTTCGGGGGATTCCGTGGTGGTCGCCGATGTTTATGCAGGGGACGAGTCTGGCGATGGACTGGTCTTTTATGCTCACGAATGCAGTCATGCTGCTTTTTAGCCTGCCACTGGGATTTCTCGTAGGCCCGAAGGTCGCAGCGGCGGTTTGTCTGGGATTGGGCGCACTGGGCATGTTTTTCTTTCTGCGCCGTTATGCAGAAAAGGCTCTTCCTGCGGCAATCGGGGCGATTCTTTTTTTGTGTTTTCCCTCCGTGCTCACAAGAGCAGTGCATTTTGAACACTTTGTAGTGGTGGTTTCGTTGGCTTTATTGCCTTGGGTTCTTTGGTCACTCTCCGGTTTTCTTCGATCCCCTTCGCCTCGAAGCGCGGTTGTTTTTTCGGTCTGTTTTTCGGCGTTGACCTTGGCTTATGGAAAAACGGGATTGATGGCCTTGCCAGTGCTTCTGGCGTTTGCTGGGGCAGAGTATTTTTTAACGGAGAAAGAAAAGCGACCGCATGGAAAGCTGTTGGCTCTTGTTGCATTTTCCATCTTTGTGCTTTCGATTGTTCCCAACTTGCCGGCATTCCGTGAAGTCGGATTTATTACGATGTTTCAACTCGGGCCCTTTGACGGCTGGCAGCGCGCTTTTAGCACCAAAAGTGCAGTTAGTTGGCTGGATCGAAACCATATTCTGGGCCAAGGGATGGCGCAGGGATTTGCTCCCACAACGCTTAATGGAGGCACATACGCTGGCATAACTGTGTTTTTACTAGCCTCGGCGGCATTGCTTCGTGGCTCGTTAAATCAAACCCTTGTGGGACTAAAAGCCCGGCTATTTCTTGGACTTTCCCTTTTTACATTCTGGTTGTCATTCGGTCCGCGCGGGGTGGTTCGCGGTCATTTTGATTTTTTAGAAATGTCGATCGGGGCGGCGGATTTCACCCCAGCGCTTGCCTGGTTCTTGTTGGGAATTCAGGTCTGGATTATTTTTCGCCTTATTAATCCTCAGTCGCCTATAGCCAAAGGCCTCACGACGAGCTTGGCGGCGATTTACCTTATCGTTCCTGGGTTTCGCTTGATCGAGTTCCTTCCACTCTACAAAAATATCCGGGCCCCGTTTGATTTTTATCAGGTGACTGGTGCAGTGTGCCTCATTGCTGCCTCTGCGCTAACTGCAGGAGCGTTGTTGGAGACCATTCGTTCGCAAAAATGGAAAGCGGGTCTTGTTGTTGCGATAGGCCTTCTGGCCCTTCTGGATTCACTTCCCTATGCCCGACCGATTTTTAGCCCTCAGATGAATCCGAAGGCTTTTGGCGACTTTCTTGAGGCTCAGAATTTTCTAAAATCCGCCCCCCAACCTGGCCGCGTCTATCCCTTTTCAGGCCGATATTTTTATCTACTCACGCCATGGATTTCCGGGCGCCCCTTGGTGAGCGAGGCGTTCAACAACTACCTTCAGCAACGCGGTGCAGCGCTGCTGCAAGGCTCGGCGTTTTTGAATGATTCCTTATTGGATTCCTACCTGCGCATAGCTGGCGTCGCTTACCTGCTGATCGACAAAACCGACCCCGACACACCCAAGGATCTCCAAACAAGATTGCGCAGCAGGTTTTCAACAGCCTTTGAAAATACTAACATGCTCGTGCTTTCGGTTTCTGGCAGCATGGGCTGGGGATTTTTAGCTCAAGAATTCCTCCAAACGAGCAGCAATGGACCGGAAGTGGCTGTCGCCGCACTCGGTTCGGCTGCCTACAACTTTGCAACAATCCAAATGACCGGCATCGATCTCAATGAGCAAGGCTTTCGTGGACGGATCATCGAGGGACGTATTACCCCCAAAGAAGGATCTGTCATCACCGAGGGTCAAGCGTTTCAACCCCTCACAAAAAAAGAGGGCGGAAACTATCATGAGACAACCTTTGAACCTGCAGGCCAATCGGGCTGGTTAATTTTCAATCAAGCCTGGCATCCCGATTGGGTGGCTGTCGTTGATGGCAAAACCGAGAAACCCCACCGCGCATTCCTTGCTTTTTCTGCGATTAAAACGGATGGCACGCAAGAGGTCCGTTTCGAGTTTCGACCGCCTTGGTGGTATAATTTCTGCCTATACATCGGATTTGCCGCGTGGATGGGAGCTTTGGGCTTTTTGTTAACCGGGCGTGGGCGTTTATCAGTGGAATACAACCCAAAGAGCGATACCCTGAAACCATGACTGTGAAGGAGAAAATGAGAGCCTGCGAAGGCAAGGGCCGCTTTATCGTCTTCGCCACTTTCCTTCACTGCATGTCAACTGGGTTGAGCGTAATAAACATGAGAAAGCGGGGCGTTTTGTGAAGCAGAGAATTTGGACAAAAAGTGATTGGCTCTGCGGTTTGGCAACGACACTTGTTGCGATGGGGCTTTATGCGTGGACGGCGGCGCCTAATGTGACGCTGCTGGATTCGGGGGAATTCATGACGGCGGCCATGCATTTTGGCGTTCCGCATCCGACGGGATATCCGCTTTGGACGTTGCTGACATGGCTTTTTACGCTGATTCCGTTTGGGAATGCCGCTTGGGAAATCAATCTCTTCAGCGGCGTTTGCGGCGCGCTGGCAACGGGCGTTGTGACGATGCTATTTTCAAGCTCCACACGATGGATGCTGGGCGAACTGATGTCACGCTGGCGGGGGTTAAATGCGATTCTTTCGGTGACTATTGGTCTGCTTTTTGCATTCAGCTTTTCGATGTGGTCGCAGGCGGTGATTGCCGAGGTCTATACACTTCATGCGCTGGTCATCGGATTGTTTCTGGCTGCGCTCTACGCTTGGCTGCGACGGCCTGAGAGCCTGGCCTTGCTGTTGTTGCCGTTTTTTCTTTTGGCACTTTCTTTCAGCAATCACCAACTCACCCTCGCGTTGGCGCCGGTTCCTTTTTTAGCCGTGCTGCTCGTGCGACGAGCGATTTTTTGGGATTTGGTTGTAGCTGGCTTGCTCACCGTCTTGGTTGCCTATCTGGGATTCGCGATTCTGTCAGGCGAGGCTCCAGTTTTAAAAACAGCGATCCGTTTTTTCTATTGTGTAATCTTGGGATTGCTCGCGCTCGTGGCCGTGCGGCGAGGGCGCGTCGAATGGACGCTGATCGCCTATATGCCGTTTGTTGTGGCTCTGGGACTGCTTCCCTACGCCTACATGCCGCTGGCTTCTTCCACGAATCCCCCGATGAACTGGGCCTACACACGCACGCCCGAGGGATTTTTCTTTTCCTTCAATCGTTCGCAATATGGCGGCAGCCTCACACAGCAAAGCCTGCGCAGTCTTGGAAAACTGATGGGCACCGCCCCAGCCAAAGCGCAACCGCAGGCTCACGAAAATCCCGCAGCGCGCCCCGCGAAGAGCACGCTCGCAACCATGCAGGAGTGGGTGAGCTTTTTCTGGCTTCAGCTTGGGCGCAGTTTCACCCCGCTGGGAGTGATTGCCTACTTTCTATCGATGTTGGTCGTGTTGCGCTTGGGCGATCTGGCAAAGCGAAGCTGGGTTTATATTTTGCAAATTGCCTTCGTGCTCGCTGCCATCCTGCAACCGGTAGCCGACGGCGCCCAAATCGACAATGGCGGTTGGTGGCTGCAAATGCCGTATCACTCCTACACGAATTTCATTTTTGCACTCCTCGTGGGGTTAGGGTTTGCCGGCGGGGCGCTGAGTATTTTTTTAAAATATCCGCGTCTCGCGAATCTACGCTACGCGATGCTGGCGCTTCCGTTGTGGCCATTGTTTTTCAACTATGATGGCTGCAGTCAGCGCGGACATTGGTTCGGTTGGCAGTTTGGCCACGACATGCTGAAAGATCTGCCGCGCGAAAGCGTGGTCTTCGGCGGAACCGACCCAGGGCGCTTTGTGCCCACATACATGATTCTCGGGGAGAGTAGTCAGAGCCCCTCCGTAAAGCGCGATCCCGACTTTGATCGTCGCGATCTTTACATCATCACCCAAAACGGCGTGGGCGAACCACTCTACCGAAAATACCTCGCCGACCAATACAGCGCTCAGCGTCAATTGCCCGCGAATGCCTTTGAACGCTGGCTCGGACGCGCAACCGCTTATCCTGAAAAGCCGCTCGTTTTTCCGAGCGAAGACGAGATCAAGTCCGCCATCACGGCTGAAATGGAAGCTGGCGCAAAAAGAGGCGTCTTCGATCCCTCCGCTCCGCACAGCGTTGTGACCCGCCTCATTTGGGAAAAGAACCGCGATGCACATGAGTTTTTTGTGGAGGAGAGTTTCCCTCTGACCTGGTCGTATGACCACGCCCTCCCCCATGGCCTCGTTTACAAAATCAACCGCCAACCGCTCACGGAAATACCCGCCGATGTCGTGAAGCAGGATTTCGACTTTTGGAAAAATTACATCGAAAAGCTCCTCGCTGATCCGCTTTACGCAAAGGACTTCGACGCCCAGCGTTCCTTTTCAAAACTTCGCGCAACGACGGGCAATCTCTACCGCCATCGCAAAATGGAAACCGAAGCCGAGAGCGCCTACCGCGAAGCACTGCGGCTTTGGGAAGGAAATGGCGAGAGCCTCAATGCTCTCAGCAGCATGCTCTGGCAGCGCGGGGATTTTGATGGCGTTCTCGCTCTCCTCAAACCCGCTCTGGATGCCGATCCCAACAACACCGGCCTCTGGCAGATTTATTTTTCAACGGAGAAACGCAAGGAACTCCAAGGTGAAATCATCGCGCTTGAAGTCAAGCTGGCAGAAGATCCTTCGAACCAAGAGAACACGGAAAAACTAATGCAACTCTATGCCGGCGTGGGCGAGGTCAAAAAAGGAACCCTGCTGCTGGATGCGGCCATTCCTCGATTTGCCAATGAACCCAACTTCCTGCGCATGGCCGCGGAATTTGGCGAGGGATGGCAATTGCCAAAAGCTCAAATCACGGCCGCCGATGCCCTTGTCGCGCTGGAACCTGACCGGCCCGAGAACTACCTCCTCCTCGCCCATGCCGCGATCCGAATCAAGGACCGTAATAAATTCCTCTCCGCCGCGCAGTCAGCCGTCGAGAAAGGCGGTCTCCCAATGCGCGAAGCCCTTGAAAAAATTCCGATTTTTCAGCCCATGATCGCCGATCCTCAATTTCAAAAAATCCTGGGCAAAGACAAACCACGGTAAGCGCCTCAATGTGATATTGATTTTCTGCGCCCACTTTGCGTTAATTATGGATTAAACGCCTACGAGCCAGTGGAAAAAGTTTTGACAGAATTACCGGAATGAACCGAATAACTGAGTCTTCATCCATGCCGATTTGAAATATTCCTTTTCTCCTGCCGCAAGCCTCTGCCAATGAATTTTGTCCATTCTGTTAATTCTGTCGAAATTTCCCATCCCATGCCGTCATGATTGGCCTGCTTGCCCATTCTGAAAAGCCAGCTGCTGCCGCTGTAGTGCAGCAAATGATTGAGGAATTGGACCGGCAGGGGATGCCCTATCTCCTCCATCGCAATACAGCTCCGCTTGCAGGCAAGGAATCCCCACTCGATGAAGCCTCGCTTGCCGCCGAATGCGAGCTCCTCGTTGTCATGGGTGGCGATGGCACGATCCTGCGCGTTGTTCAACGACTTCCCGATACCCTGCCTCCTATTTTTGGCATCAATATCGGGTCGCTCGGATTTTTAACCTGCCTTGGTGCTGGAGAAATAAAACGCGCCGTGGAGAGCATTCGCGCCAAGGATTACCGACTCAGCCACCGCGCGCTTGTGAAGGCGGAACTTCATTCACCATCAGCGCCGACCCGCACCCTCTTTGCTCTGAACGATGTCGTGGTCAGCCGCGGCGAGCGCTCCCAACTCGTGCAGATGCGCGTCACGCTCGGCGATGCGCCGCTCACCGATTACAATGCCGACGGCCTCATCGTCGCGACACCCACTGGCTCCACCGCCTACTCGCTCTCTGCTGGCGGCCCGATCCTGATGCCGGACTCCGGTTGTTTTGTCCTCACTCCCATCTGCCCACATGTGCTCACGAACCGCTCCGTGGTTATCGGTGACGAAGAAATCGTAAAAATCGAGGTCACTCGCCCTGGGCAGGTTGTTTTTGTTTCCGTCGATGCGCAGAGCTGGTGTCCAATGGAAAATGGCGACTCCCTGTGTTTAACAAAAAGCAGCCGCGTTCTCCCGCTGGCCATGCTTCCAGAACGCCCATTCACCGAGGTGCTTCGTCAAAAACTTAAATGGACGGGCAGCAACATATGATTTCCATTTCCCAGATTCTCAAACCCGAACACATCAATCTGAAGCTATCCGCCTCGGATCAATCCTCCATTGTCAGCGAAGTGCTTTTTCCCCTGCGAGGAGATGTTCGCGTGGTGGATTGGGATTCTCTAAAAAATGCCGTCGTCCAGCGCGATGCCCCGGCTATTTCGGCATCCGGGTGCGGCATCATCATCGCCCATGGCCGAACAAATGCCGTCAACGGACTTGTGATGAGCGCTGGCAGGTTGGAATCAGGCATTGCCTCCCCGGATATTGAGGAAAAAGTTCGGCTCGTTTTCGTCGCCGGCATTCCTTCCGCTTTTAATAACGAATACCTCCGCGTGGTGGGAACGATTGCCAGACTTTGCAGCAAGCCCTCACTGCTGGATCAACTTCTCCAAGCTCCCGTTCCAAGAGACTTCTTAGAAATTTTAGCTTCGGAAGAAACGAGGCTGTAAACCGAACTATTGAGGCCGGGCCCGCTCGGCTCCGGTCTTTCGCCTGCTTATTTTGAGAGGGAGCGGCGTGATATGGCCGGAGGAGGAAGATCTTCGGGCAAACCCAACGGCTCAACCGTCTCCTCCCCGTCATCCTCTTGCTTGAGTGGCTTACCTTCGGCATCCATCAAACGAGCCGTCACGAAAACGATCAAGTTGCGTTTGATCTTCTGATCGACATTTGATCGGAAAAGGCGACCAGCCATCGGAATATCACCCAGAAGCGGAACTTTATCCTGCACTTTCTGCACATCCTCACGAATCAAACCTCCGAGGGCAACCGTTTGACCATCCCAAATGCTGACGTTTGTTTTAATCTTACGGACCGAAAATATCGGCTGGTTCATTACGTTATCTGTTAGTGTAGTTATGCTTATGCCAGATGGACTTAAAAGTGATTTTTCGGGGCCAATAATGGGCGATCCGTAATTTACAAATCCGTCAAATTCAACGACTTCAGGAGTAAGATCAAGATCAACAGTGTAATTATCTGCACCAATTTGAGGCATAACCTCTAAACTAACACCTATATCGCGCTGCTTAAAAGACGTCGGAGTTGCAGGGGCCGCGAGTCCACTCACAACTGTAATTTCATCTTTTGGCGGTCCAGTTGTTGGAGTGGTCGCGGTAGTAGTGGCAGGAGGAGGAACCTTGGCCGCTTCAAAATCTGCAGGATATGGAAACTCTCTAATAATTCTTATCATCGCCTTCTCCCCGCTTTTCGTTGTTACCTTTGGAGCTGACATCAAATCCACACCTTTTTTTTGATTCAATGCCCGAATAACCATTTGAAACTGAGGATTTGTAAAAATGCCAGCCAAGCCAAAAATCGCAGGAGATGCCACATCCGAGCCCTGTGGCACCTTTTCAAGAAGGGCTGAAAGACTATTGGCCGTAATTGCAGAATTGGCTCCAGTTCCAATTCCAGATCGATTACCAGCGGTGATTGGGTTGTCACCAACATTTCCAAATGAATAATTATTATAATAATCTCCAGTCAGAGCTTGCCCGCCATTACGCGTTCCTCCATTACCATAAACCCCTTTGCCTACTGAAAATGGCCCCAACAACCAATCAAACCCCAACTCCTTAACATTATTTTGTGAAATCTCGACAAATTTGGATTCAATTTCGACCTGGATTGGCTGAACTCCCATGTCCCCCTCAACAAGTGTATCAATCAAATCTAAAGCACTTTGTGTATTGCGAACAACCAACTTACTGCCCGCAGGAATATATTGAGCAAAGGCCCCGGACGGGAATGGAACACCTTGTCGCTGAAGATGATCCGTTGCATCAGCACGACCAGTCAATCGCACATTAGATCCATCCCCCGTCTTGCCGGCTTGTGGAGCAGAAGTGCTTGTTCCTGCCCCTGTGCTGGCAGGAATAAACGCTGGCGATACACGATATTCCTTTGTGAGCAATTCTTCCGTATTTTCTGTAATTGGAACAATCGATACAGCAAATGGCTCCACTTTATACTTGAGACCAGCCAGTTCTGTTAAATATCGAATAGCCTCAATGAGTGGAACATTGTTAAGTGCAATGGTGACTTTTGTGTCCTCAGTCACTTGAGAAACCAATGAATCTGGTTTTTTATCGTCCGCTTCTGCAGCTGGGGCATTGATTGAGGCGTCTTTTGGTAATTTTAGAACAATATTCACGCCTCGTTTTTTAGGATCATTCGTGCTGGTGTCCAATTCGATACTTTTTTGTTTAAGAAAATTGACCACTTCGCGGATAGAAGCATCAGGTAAATCCATTCTTTGAATAATGGTTCCATTGAGCTTGCGATTAATCGCATCTTTTGAAGCAATGCCA
>JBEIMO010000066.1:0-9582 GCA_040378625.1 Verrucomicrobiia bacterium
ACGGCAGGAAGTCCGTTCCATGCGAAGATGGTCACCAGCAGGGGAAATCCAAAAACCAATCCGAGTTGCAGGAGGAGTTGATCCCGACGACGCAAGAAGATGACCACCCGCCGCGCCAGCAGAACAAAGAACTGCACGACCGGGGAGGGGAGTGTCGTGCCGCTGCGGATCGGCGAGGATTCGTCAGGTTTGGAGGGGCCGGGATTTTGGATTTCCGCAACAGCCGCAAGGAGGGCATCCCGGTGTTTGAGCCAGGAATTTGACCATTCCTCCGGTGTCCTCTCCGCGAGGCGGGCGTCGAGTTCGTCGTGGTGATCGATGGAAAAATACGATGGAATCAATTCCTGCGGGCCTTGGTAAGCCAGAACGCCCTGATGGAATACCGAGACAGTATTGCAAATGAGCGTTTGAGATTGTGTGACTGGCTCCTCGGATTCCTCCCGTGGGGCGAATTTCGAGTCATCAGCAAGTTCGACTTCAATTTCCTCGCGGGCGGCTTCCAGTAACGCTTGGCGGTGTTTTTTCCATGAGGCGGCCCATTCCACCGGACTGCGAAGTTCGAGACGCGGATAGAGGTCATTCGGGTGATCCACCCCAAAGTAGTGCGTCAACAAGGTCGCGGGCCCATGGTAGGCGAGCATGCCTTTGTGCATAACGGTCACGGAATCGTAGAGGTCCAAGTGGGCCAAACTATGGGTCACGGTAAGAACAAGGCGGTTCTCTTTGCGCGAGAGGCCGTGGAGGAGTTGGACGATGTCATCCTCGGACTGTGGATCGAGGCCGCTGGTGACTTCGTCGCAGAGCAGGATGTCCGGTTGGCTCGTGAGTTCCATGGCGAGAGCGAGTCGTCGGCGCTGACCGCCGGAGAGAACTTTGACTCGTCGGTTTTCCAATTCACGCATCGCGACCTCGTCAAGAATGCCATCGACCGCTTCACGGAAATTCCCGCCATCCGCACGGGTGACTCGCAGCCTCAGCGCAAACGCGACGCATTCGCGAACGGTCAACTCATCATGCGTGGTGCTGAATTGCGGGACATACGCGATCTCGGACGGCGTGAAATCGGCGTCATCCAGATTTCGGCCATTCCACACAATCTCGCCATCCTCATCCCCCGGAGCGATGCCGGCGATAATCTTCAGGAGTGTTGTTTTTCCGCAACCCGATGGGCCAAGAATCGCTCCGAAATGTCCCAGCGGGTAGGTGGCTGAAATATTGGAGATCAAGGGGTGTTCGAGCTGATCGATAAAAAGCGAGACGTCTTTGAGTTCGAGCATGGAGGTGGCTTCCGGGGGGACGGGCGGATTTTTAAAGTGGGGTGCTGACGATTTTTTTGAGACGCAACATGCCGCGACGAATGCGGGCTTTGACTGTCCCGAGTGGCGCGTTGATACGTTCCGAAATTTGCTGCTGGGTGAGTCCCATGAAATACGACATTTCGATGACCTGGCGTTGCTCGCGGTTGAGTTTCATCACGGCGGAACGCACGATCTGACCTTGCTCGGAGGAATCCATCGAGTCAGCCGGTTGTTCAAAACTCACGTTCGCCTCGCGTCCAGCCTCGCATTCCACCTCATCATGCAAACGCGAGCGGCGCTGAATCGAACGCAGACGGTCGATCGCCTTGTTACGCGCCATCGTAGTCACCCAAGTAAGAGGTTTGCCTCGTGAGGCGTCGAACATCGGCGACTTCTCCCAAAGCATGAACATCACGTCTTGAGTGACATCCTCCGCATCGGACTGGTTGTTAAGAACCTTGAATGTCGTTGAGAAAATTAGATTGGCATACTGGCGATGGAACTTTTCAAATGCGGCGCGATTCCCTTGGCCGATTTGCTGTATCAGTGCCACATCTTCTGCGACCTGTTCCTCAGTTTGCACAGCCGGATCGTAGGCAGACTGTTGAAAACATGCAAACAAATGCGAATTGGGGAGTGCGGATTTTTATTCGCTTTGAGCAAATCTTGGTAGGGCCGGGGCGTCCTCGACCCGCCGCGCATTCGCGTATCGGAGGGGCATCCTCTGGCATGCCCCATTTTCTCTAGGATTCTTCAATCCTGTTAATCTTGGAAATCCTGCAATCCTGTCTTTATGTCTTGTCCGATAGTCGGAGTTCCAAATCCTTCACTCGGTTGTAGAGTTTGCGGATGTTTTTGAGGAGGGCGTAGTTTTCCTTGTATTCGCGGATCGGTTGGGCCGGGGCACCGAACATGATGGTGTTGGAGGGGACACTTTTGGCGATTCCCGACATGGCGCCAATCATAACCTGATCTCCAATTTCGATGTGTCCGCTGAGGCCGACTTTGCCAGCCAGTGTTACGAAATTTCCCAATCGCGTGCTGCCGGAGATGCCGACTTGGGCGCAGAGTATACAATGTTCGCCGATCGTGACGTTGTGGCCGATTTGGCAGAGGTTGTCGATTTTTGTGCCACGCTGAATCCATGTGCGGCCAAAGCGGGCGCGGTCCACCGTGGTGTTTGCGCCGATCTCGACATCATCGTCAATTTGAACAACACCAGTTTGAGGGATTTTTTGATGGCGTCCCTCGCGGAATTCGTAGCCAAAGCCTTCGGCGCCGATCACAACTCCGTTGTGCAGTTGAACGCGGTTGCCGATGGTGCAGCGTTCGCGGATCGATACATGGGCTTGCAGATGGCAGTCCTCGCCGAGTTTGGATTCTTGGCCGATGAAACAATGAGAACCAACGACACTGCGATCGCCAAGGCGGGCGCCTTTTTCAATGACCGTATAGGCTCCAATACTGCATCCTGCTCCAATGTGGGACTCTGGGCTAATGACCGCCGTGGGGTGGATGCCGGGCGCAGGGATAATGGCTGGGGGAGTGAAAAGCGGAAGGATCTCGGCGAAAGCGGCCGAGGGATCTTCAACGGGAATACAGAGCGGAGCGATTGGCTCAGAAAAGCTCAGGGGAACAAGAACCGCCGATGCGCGGGTTTTGCGCAGGGCGGTTATGTATTTGGGATTTCCAAAAAAAGAAAGATCGCCGGGATTGGCATCCCCGAGAGATGCCACGCCAGTGATTTCAATGTCCTGAGCTTCCTGTGCGGGCTGGGCGTGGATTCGTCCAGCAAGCTCGCTAAGTTTCATTACTTCTTGGCAGGTGAGGCCGCTGGTTTAGCTGCTGGTTTCGCCCCGCTCTTGTTGAGAGCTTCGATGATTTCCTTGCTGAAATCCATTTCAGGACGGGAGAAAATGACAACAGGCACTTGCCCCATGCTCACGCCGGTTTTGTCGACAACGAGGTCATATCCGGCAGTGCTCACCTTGTCGTTCACAAGCTTCATGATGTCGTCGAGGATGTCTTTGCGCATCCGCATGAATTGTTCCTGAAGTTGGCGCTCGCGGGTTCCACGGAATTCGGCGATTTCGCGATCCAGATTGCGGGCCTCGGCGACTTTTTCATCACGCGCTTTGGTGGCTTTTTCCTTGGCGTCTTTGCTGAGTTCCGGGCGCTCGAGATCTGTGTTTGCCTTGTTAATCGCCTCCATGACCTTTTTTAGGGTTTCGAGGCGGTCATCGAGTTCTTTTTTCGCTGCGGCGCGGGAGTCGTTAAGTTTGGCTTCGGCGTCTTTGGTGCGGTTGTATTCCGTGAAGATGGCGTTCATATCGAGCGTTCCCACTTTCAAGTCCGCGTGGGCGGAAGGTGTGAAGACAAACGCGGCGGAAGCCAGAACTGATGCAGAGAGAAGGGATTTTAACATGGTGATTTTAGAATTTTAAAATAGTTGGATTTAATGATGAGTCAATTGGGACAGTTGGGTCGGTTGATTTGTTCAATCGGTTAGAATTGGTAACCGATATTGAACTGGAATTTACCGGGAGGGCCATTCCAGGAATCATGAATAACCGGCACACCGTAGTCCACGCGAACCGGGCCGATTGGCAGATCGAGACGAACACCAACACCGATGTCCACATTCGCGCTGGAGGTGCTGAAATCGTAGGAATCGGGGTTTACAAAACCCGCATCGGAGAAGACAGCGGCGCGGACGCGGCTAATGACAGGGAATGTCATTTCAAAGGTTGTATAACCAAGGGAATTACCGCCAATCGGGTTGTTGTTGGAGTCCACGGGACCAACATCGCGGAAGTCGAAACCGCGCATGTTGTTGGCGCCACCGAGGGCGAGGCGGTCAAAGATAGGAACGCCATTTCCGTAGGTCGTGCTGGATTTCTTCGATCCCCAGCCTTCTGTGACCGAGAGTTGGCCTTTCATCAGGAAGATAATATCCCAAGGAAGCGGGAAGTATTTCGACCCTTCGAGAGTGAGGCCGTAGTCTTGCACATCGCCGCCGAGTGCACCGCCGGCAAAGAACCCGCTGAATTCCAAAGTTTCGCCTTTGCGAGTGAGGAAGAGGCTGTCACGTGTATCCCAAGTGAGAGCCCCGGTGAGGGCACTCTTGGTGTATGTTCCAGATGAGCTGGAAATGACATTGCCGAAATTTTTGTAGGTGCCGGTGTCGGAATCCACATCATAGATGCGAATTTGTTCCGCGCGGTATTCCGTCTTTGCGGTGAGTGCGCGCCAGACTTGTTTGCGGGCATTCAGGGCGAGGCCCAGATTTTCTTGGGCATACACGGAGGAAAGGTAATTGGCGTTGCGGTAGTAACCTTCGACGCCTGTGGATAGCTTATATCCGAGGAAATAAGGTTCCGTCAGCGAGACCACAAAATCGCTGCGTTTCAGACCGTATTGGGTGCGGATACGGAAACGTTGACCGCCGCCGGTGAAGTTTGGCCAGTTGGCGACGTCGAAGTTGGATTGCTGGAGTTCCGCAAAACCGATCAAGCTGTCGATCGTGCTGAAGCCTGCGCCGAAATTGAAGGATCCGGTGCGTTTTTCCTCAACGATCAAATTCAGATCTTTGCGGCCGGGAACGATGGTGTCCGAAGGTTGGGTGTCAACGCGCGAGAAGTAATTCAAGTTTTCCAAGCGTTTCTTGCTGACGTCCACAAGCGTCGTGTCATAGATGTCGCCAGGTTTAACGAGGAGTTCGCGGCGGATGACGCGATCCTTGGTGCGGTTGTTGCCTTGGATGTTGACGAGGTTGAGATAGGATTGAACGCCTTCCGTGATGCGGTAGCTGATATCAACCGATCCGGTGCCCGCGGGGATGATTTCGGGACGAACCACCATGTCCACATAGCCACGGCTGCCGTAAAAATCGCGCACGGCTTTGATGTCGTCTCCCATGCTTTTCGGAGTGAAAAGCTGACCATCAACCATCTTGAGTTTGGCGGCGACTTCGTCAGCGGCAACGATTTGGATGCCGCTCATCTTGATTTTGTTAACGCGGTATTGGATGCCTTCGGTGATCTGGAAGGTTAGCTCAACGCCTTCTTTTTTGAGGGGTTGGGTTTTGGGTTCGGAAACTTTTACGTCCGCAAATCCCTTGTTTTGATAGAACGTGCGGATAGCTGCGCGGTCTTCTTCAATCTGGGAAGGAACGAGGCGACCGCTTTTAGTGAAAAAGGTCAGGATGTCCTGAGTTTTGGTTTTCATCGAAGCCCGGATATCTTTCGCGAGGACCGAGTCGTTTCCAACAAATGAGATGCGGCGAACAATGAGGCGTGGTCCTTCCGTGATCTTGAAGACAACGCGGGAACGGTTTTTGCCGGACAATTCTTGAACGCGGTATTGAACATCCACGGAGGAGTAGTTGCGATCCTCATACAGGCTGAGGATTTTTTGGCGGTCCGCTTCGATGCGTTCTTCATCGACTACATCGCCGGGCTTGACCTTCATGTCGCGGCGCACTCGGGCGAGGGGAATTTGATCGGCTCCTTCGATGAGGACTTCTTCAATGACCGGACGGCCTTGAAGGAGAACGGTCACTTTGACGCCATTGCCCATTGGTTCCGCAAAAAGTCGGACGTTGGAAACGCCGCCTGTAGCGTAGAGTGCCCGGATATCCTGCTCTGCCATGCGCTCGCTGTAGGGTTGGCCTACTTTCGTTGCGAGGTTTGCCAGAACCCGGTCTTTCGTGAGGCTGGGCGATCCGACAGTCTCGACAACGATGTCTTTAATGATCGGTCCTTGGGAATCTGCGGGCCCTTGGGCTTGGGAATGAAGCGCGCTGATAAGCAATGTCAGCGGCAGTAAAAGTGGCGTGACGGAGTGGACGGAGCGAAGAATTCTCATGATATGATGGACGGCGAGTGCCAATGGCGGCATCGCAAGGCGCAGGAATTATCGGATGAGGGAGATTAGGTCAAGACCCCATTCATTTTGAAACGCACATCGAAGAGGAAATTTTTTCACAAAGTCCGACGCAGTTTCTTTATTTAAAAATTGCCTGCACTTGCAATCCCTGTCCGTGCGGGTATTCTCACCGCCCTTCTTTATTTTATATGAGTAAAAGTATCTTGGATCCTGCACGAATCGCCGCCGTGGAATTTAGCAATGATGAGATTGCACGTTATTCCCGCCATTTGATCATGCCGGAAGTTACCCTCGAGGGGCAGAAACGCCTGAAAGCCGCAAAAGTTCTCTGCATCGGAACGGGTGGACTCGGATCTCCCATTGCGCTCTATCTCGCTGCCGCAGGTGTTGGAACTCTGGGAATGGTTGATTTCGACGTGGTGGATTACTCCAATCTTCAACGGCAAATTCTCCATGGCACGAAGGATGTGGGTCGCAAGAAACTCAACAGCGCCCGCGACCGCATCAAAGAAATCAACCCAAACGTTCAGGTAAATCTGCACGACGCCCTCTTCAGTGCCGAGAACGCGGTGGAGATCGTCGAGCCCTACGACATTGTGATCGATGGCACCGACAATTTCCCAACCCGTTATTTGTCTAATGACGTCTGTGTTTTTCTGAAAAAACCCAACGTTTATGGTTCGATCTTCCGCTTTGACGGCCAATGCACGGTCTTTGCTCCGCACTTGGGCGGACCTTGCTATCGTTGCCTCTATCCTGAGCCTCCGCCGCCAGGCATGGTTCCCAGCTGCGCGGAAGGTGGCGTCTTGGGAGTCTTGCCTGGAATTATTGGGGTGATGCAGGCCATCGAGGCGATTAAACTCATCGTCGGAATCGGCGAGCCATTGATCGGTCGTCTGGTGCACTTCGATGCGCTGAAGATGAAGTTCCGCGAATTCAAGGTTCGTAAAGATCCATCCTGCCCGGTTTGCTCGGAAAACCCGACAATAACGGAATTGATCGATTACGAGGTTTTCTGCGGCATCCCGCAGGCCCGCGCCGAGGAAGAAGCCGAGGCGCCAGTGCCCGAAATTTCTGTCGAAGATCTCAAAGCCCGCATGGACCGGAATGAAAAATTTGTCCTGATCGACGTGCGCGAACCTTACGAGTGGGATGTCGCCCGCATTCCTGGCGCGAAGTTGATTCCGCTCGGGGAACTTGCCTCGCGCATGAGTGAACTCGATTCCGCTGATGAAATCGTCATCCATTGCAAAGTCGGTGGACGCAGCGCCAAAGCGGTTCGGGAACTTCAGAAAGCAGGATTTTCCAAACTTTTGAACGTGGAAGGCGGTATTCTGGCGTGGTCGGATCGCGTAGATCCATCCGTTCCGAAATACTGATTTTTTTGTCGAATGAATCAGAAGGATTTGAGTGGTTTCTATGTTTGTCCGCAAACGAGGATGCCGCTGCGCGCTTCAACGGCTGATGAACTCGAAGTCATTCGACAAAATGAGGGCTGTGAGAAGATCGAGGCGGCGTGGGTTCGTTCTGACGGCGCTATGGCCTATCCGGTAAAGAACCGAATTCCACTGCTCGTAGCTTCTGCCGCTATTCCCATTAAAAAAACTCGTCCAAAGCCCAAGTCTTTCGAAGACGACTCCACCACATTTTCTCAATGACTGAACTCGAACGCATTCGCCACTCCGCCGCCCACGTTCTCGCAACGGCGATCTTAAAAATCTGGCCAGAAGCCCAATTTGCCGCCGGACCGCCGGTGGACACAGGATTCTACTACGACGTGGAGTTGCCTCACCGCATTTCGCCGGACGATTTCGCCCGCATTGAGGAGGAGATGAAAAAGGAAATCAAGGCGAACAACGTGTTTGAGCGAATCGAGATCTCGCGCGCAGACGCTCTCGCAATGGCGGAACGCGGCGAACTTGCCTCACTGGCTCCACGCGGCACGGCTTCGAAATTCAAACTCGATATCCTTCAAAATATCCCCGAGGCAGAAGCGATCACGATTTATCGGAATGGTGGATTCACCGATCTCTGCGCAGGGCCACACGTCATGCGCACTGGCAACATCGGAGCGTTCAAGCTCACCCACGTTGCCAGCGCCTACTACAAAGGCGATGAGAACAATCCCCAACTCCAGCGCATCTACGGAACCGCGTTCAAAAACAAAACCGAGATGGAAAAATATTTCACCATGCTCGAGGAGGCGAAAAAACGGGACCACCGCAAAATCGGCCGCGAACAACAACTCTTCCACATCGATGAGTCGGTCGGGCAGGGCCTGATTCTCTGGACGCCCAAAGGTTCGATCATTCGTCAGGAACTCCAAGACTTCATCGGCGGCGAGTTGCGCAAGCAAGGATACAGCCAGGTTTTCACCCCGCACATCGGTCGCCTTGGACTTTATCAAACATCCGGCCACTTTCCGTATTACGCGGAATCTCAATTCCCGCCGCTCATCGATCGCGAGACGTTGACTGATCTCGCTCATGAAGGTTGCAGCTGCGCGGATCTTTCCAACAAAGTCTCGGCTGGCGAGATCGATGGCTATTTGCTCAAGCCGATGAACTGCCCGATGCACATCAAGATTTTTGATTCGCAACCGCGCAGTTACCGCGACCTTCCGGTGCGCCTCGCCGAGTTCGGAACCGTTTATCGGTGGGAGCAGAGCGGCGAGCTCAACGGTCTCACCCGCGTTCGTGGATTCACTCAGGATGACGCCCACCTCTTCTGCACCGAAGAACAGGTCTCGACGGAAATTCTCGGATGTCTCTCGCTGGTTCGCACTGTTCTCTCAACGCTCGGTATGTCCGACTATCGTGTTCGCGTTGGTCTGCGTGACCCAGATTCCAAAAAATACACGGGCGATCCTGCGAATTGGGACAAAGCCGAAACAGCCTGTCGAGAAGCGGCCAAAACGCTTGGTGTTCCGTTCACCGAGGAACCCGGCGAAGCCGCATTCTACGGGCCGAAGATTGATTTTGTGGTGAAGGATGTTCTGGGTCGCGAATGGCAGTTGGGCACCGTTCAGGTGGACTACAATCTGCCGATCCGCTTTGGTCTGAAATATGTCGGCAGCGATGGAAAAAACCACGTGCCGGTCATGATTCACCGGGCGCCGTTCGGTTCGATGGAGCGATTCACAGGTGTTCTTATCGAGCACTTCGCGGGCAATTTCCCTCTCTGGCTTTCGCCCGAACAGGTTCGCGTTCTTCCAATCAACGACGATCCAGCGGTCATCGAGTTCTGCGACAGCATCGTCTCAGAACTCCGCGCTGGAGGAGCCCGATGCGAACGCGATACCTCGCCGGACAGCATCAATGCCAAAGTCGCCAAGGCCGAGCAACAGAAGGTTCATACGATGTTCGTTGTCGGCAAACGTGATGTCGAAGCCGGCAAT